>NZ_PVWG01000079.1:0-10314 GCF_003003695.1 Phormidesmis priestleyi ULC007 | reverse complement strand
ACTTCTATTAGATTGTCCAATTGAATGGCGAGGTTGGCACTGAGTATGAATACTCATCGCAAAGGTGGGATGCTCCCAGACTTAACCTTGAGAACACTATTAACTAAGCTTCAACTCGATAACTATCGGGTTTTGCGATCTGGATCATGCGATTGAGAGCTGCACATTTAATCACCAACTCCACAGCTTGATTGTCAAAATCACGCGAACTGAGACTCCCCCCAAAGATCGTCTTGAAGCGGAACATTGTCGTTTCTGCTAATGAACGGCGATGGTAGTTGCTCTCTTGTTTCCAGGCTTTACGCCCAACTTTCCGGACGCGACGGAGATTCTCATCTCGGTTGTGCCGTTCTCCTTGAGTGTTGCCATGTTTCCAAATCTTGGCCCCTCGGCGTGGGGGAATCGTTGCCCTAGCTTTGCGGTCTCGAATGGCATCGTAACATTGCCGTTGGTCATACGCTCCATCGCCGGAAACTTGGTCGATGTCTCCGTCGATTTGATCTAATAATTCCGGCAATACTTGCCCATCGCTGATGGCATTGGTGGTGACAAAAGCCGCGAGAATCTCTCCGGTTTGCTCATCAACACCGAGGTGCAGTTTACGCCAAGTCCGCCGTTTACTGATGCCGTGTTGCCGCGTTTTCCACTCCCCTTCGCCATACACTTTCACCCCCGTCGAGTCTACGACCACATGCTTCGCGTCTGTTTTCGGTAATACAGGAAGCACGATGGACAGGCTGCCCAGTCGCCGAGACACCGTGCTATGGTCGGGCACTGGCAACTTGATGCCCATCAGTTCAAACACCGATTCCACGAATCCCTGGCATTGTCGTCCTGCCAGTCCATAAATCGATTTCAGCGTCACCATCGTGGTGATGGCTAAATTGCTATACAGCAGTGAAGCACCCGGTTTACCGCTGAAGGTTGGCACAATCCACGACTCCAGAGCCGATTCATCGACCCAGAACGTCAGGCTTCCTCTTGGTTTCAATCCGGCGTTATACTCAGACCAGTTGCGGATGCGGTAGCTCATTGCGTTAAATAAATCTAGGTAATCCTGCGCGTTCCGAATCGCAAAGACAGGGTGATTCACCAGGGTGAAATCGTGAGTCTGCAAATGCTTTTCGCCCTCTAGCACCTTTTCACCTTCAACACCCAATAGCTTAACAGCAATTCCGCGCGTGTCTCCCTTCGCATCCGCCTGCGATTCACGAGCCCCGTTGGAAAAGCGCACCCAGGCCGGAAACGTGCGCGGTTCCCGGAAAAGCCCCACCTTGAGCGCCTCAGGCAGATGGTTCTCAATGATGAATTCAGCTTTGACGCAGCCGTGATGCTTGGCATGGGCATCCCGCTTGGCGGGTCGAATGTTACCAGGATAATCGGTCTTCAGCAAGGTCAAACTAATCTGCTCAATGGCTTGAATAATGGCTGCTTCACTCGCTGGAATGCATTCTTGACCCAGTGCCAGCCGTTCGCCTTGATGTTGCATCGTCGTTTACTCCTCGAAAGTCTACTGTGGTTGTCAAGAGCTAAACAGGCGCTCATGACTACATCGCGCTGCAATCAGGAAGCACCAAAAGCGCTAAAGCTTGAAGATGAGCAGATTCAGTCCTGCGTCCTGGTTGACTGACAAAACTGTTTTGGGATGAAAGGCAGGCTAGAAGGGAAGGAGAGCATGATTTATGCTGGAAAGTTACCACACCTAACAGCAAAAACAATGGCTCCCACTTCCCGACTCTATAATGCGTTGAATGATTTTCTGCGTCAATATGGCATCGTGTGGCAGGATGCTCGTCACCTGCAAACGCTTTGCTGGATGATGATTGACATGATCCAAAGTCAAAACGTGCATCTCAATGGCTTTGGCGTATATAGCGTTTATCAACCTAGTTAAGTACGGTAACAACAGTGCGTAAACCAACCCAACCAATCCTCTTTTGTCACTTCTGAGAATGCGTCATCCAACGCTTTGAGCAACTCAGGATAAGTCCTGGCACCGTGTCGTAACCACCCTAAAGCAAGGGAATTTTTCTCCTTTTGTGTAGTTGCCTGTTATGAACTCCTGTTGCAGGATAGATGAGTCGTCTAGTGCTAGGAATCTTGCTGCAATGTCTGATCGTTCCTATGATGTCGTTCTCTATGGTGCCAGTGGCTTTGTTGGCAAACAGACCGTCCACTATTTTGCCAATCACGTTTCTGACTCAGTGCGCTGGGCAATAGCAGGACGAAATCGCCAGAGATTAGAAGCGGTTCGAGATGAGATGGGTGTAAGCGTAGATGTGCTGGTTGCCGATAGTCAGGATCAGCCAGCCATCGATGAGATCGCCGCTCAAACCCAAGTCATTCTCACCACGGCTGGACCTTTTGCGCGCTATGGCAATGCTTTAGTTGATGCCTGTGTTCGATTCAAAACGCACTATGTAGACATTACGGGAGAAACGCCGTGGGTCAGAAGGCTGATCGATCGGTATCAGGCGCAGGCAGCGATCGACGGCACACGCATCATTCCTTGCTGTGGGTTTGACTCCGTTCCCTCTGACCTCGGCACTTACTTGATGGTTCGGCATCTACAACGCGAATTCAATACGTCTTGCCAGCAAGTGAATGCGTACTTTCAAGCAGCGGGTGGCTTTAACGGTGGGACTCTGGCATCTGCGTTTCATCTCTACGATTCAGGAGCGGGCGCACAGATGAGCGAACCCTTTCTGCTGAATCCCGTGAAGACACAGACTCAAGCTGATTTGGATCGTAACCGCGATCCTCAAATGCCAGCCTTTGATGCAGACCTCAACACGTGGGTTGCACCTTTTTTCATGGCACCTGTGAATACTCGTGTAGTTCGTCGCAGTGTTGCGCTATATGAGGAATGGCAGGAACCGTATGGAAGGGACTTTATCTATCAGGAGTACCTCAAGTTTGATGAACCATTTGCAGGGCTAAAAGCAGCGGGCGTGACAGCAGGACTTGGACTCGTTGCGGGACTTCTTTTTCAACAGCCACAGGTGAGATCGCTGCTCCAGCCGATGCTGCCGCAAGCTGGCAGCGGACCGTCTGAGCAAACGATGAACGAAGGTTGGTTCTCCTGCGAACTTGTGGGGACGGCGATCGATGGGCGCAAAGTCCGGGGACTGATTCGGGATCAGGGCGATCCTGGCAATCGAGCCACGGTCAAGCTGGTGTGTGAATCTGCTCTGAGTTTGGCATTGCACGGGGAGGAGCTACCCGGAGGGCAGACAAGGGGCGGAATTCTCACGCCTGCAACTGGGTTAGGGGATGTGTTGGCACACCGATTGCGCTGTGCTGGAATGACTCTAGAGATAGGCTTGTAAACAATGCGAGCATTTTACCAAGGCAGCACTTCTCCATTCGCGTGCCAAAACGTTCCGGTATTCTCTAAAGTCATTGCATCGATCCGTTGCAGTAATTCCTGCACAGAAACTTCTGGCGTAATTCCATGGGTCGTAAATCCGGTCATGCGAGTTTGCACTAAACCTGGATGCAGAATTGCGACTGCAATCCCGCGTCCCTTTAGGTCATACGCTAGCGACTTCCCTGCCATCGACAATGCCATCTTCGACATCCGGTAGCCATAGGAACCGCCAGAAGTATTGTCCTCAATCGAACCCATTCGGCTGGTCAAGCGTTAATTGAGAGTTCTCCTTGAAGGTCTAGCGTTCAGCCATTCAGCCTGTAGTTTGCTGAACGAAATATTTCAGTGGAGTGAAGGCAACCTTACTCATTAGTTTTTAAGAAGGGTTTCTCAAGAGTTTAGAAAATAGCGGTTCTTATTGATAGCGAAGCCTGTATCGTTTACTTATAGACATGACGTGGGTTATACATGACGCAACATCGGGTTGCTGTGGCGGCAAGAAAAGGAGGAGTTGGCAAGACCACGATCGCCTGTGGAGTTGCCTCGGTTCTGGCTAAGCAGGGTAAGCAAGTCTTAGTTGTTGATCTAGATCCCCAATCAAATGCAGCTTACGCATTGGGAGTAGACCCGACCGCACCTGGCACGGCTGAACTTTTGACGGGCAATCAACCGAATCCTTTAGAAGCAGCGTCAGGGTTATATGTGCTTCCAGGTGGACCCAATTTAACAAATCAGACAATCCAGTCGCTCCATCCTGAAGACCTGGCAGATTTGGTGAAGGTCATGCCCTACGATGCGGTCATTTTAGATTGCCCTCCAGGGAATGAAAGTTTGGAGCGCTTAGGATTGGTTGCAGCGCAGACAACGCTTGTTGTTACCAATGCTCACCCTTTCGCCATTATGGGAGCCAACCGAGTGATGGGTATTTTGGAGAGCTACCGAAATAGAGAGCGTAGAGGACCAAAGCAGTGGGCATTGGTTCTATCTCAAGTTGATGAACGACGAGCATTAGATAAAGAGCTTCCAGCTCAGTTAGTGCAACGCTACTCTGATATTAAGCACTTCACTGTTCATCAAGACACGAACCTTTCACAGGCTGGGGCGCAGCAGATACCTTTGATGAACTATGCGCCCCGATCGAGATCGGCGACGGAACTGACCGCGATCGCGCAATGGGTGATGGAAATAGCTACGGATTAAGGAGCAGAAATGGCAAGACGACGCAGCGCAGCAGAATTGTTGGATGCAGCCGATTCCGCAGGGACTGCTATTCAGGCAAAGGATCGAGAAGCAGAAGCAAAGGCTGAATTAGAACAATCTCGACCGTCGGTTTTGCCGTTAGGGAAGATTCTAGATCGCACCAGTGACACGAGAGAACTGAGCAATCAGCATGTGAGCGATTTAGCGGAGTCGATCGCGGTACTGGGGCTTCTAGAACCATTGGTAGTTGATAGACGGGGCAGGTTGCTAGCGGGTGGACATCGCAAAGCAGCAGTGTTTGTGCTGAAAGAGGCAGATCCTACTGCCTATGCAAAACAATTTTCAAACGACCTCGTTCCGGTCAGAGTGGTCGATTTTGATGCTGAGGAAAATCCAGACCTGGCGCTGCAAGTTGAAGTTACAGAGAACGAGAAGAGAAGGGACTATACACCAGGGGAGGTTCGAGCATTAGCCGAGCGATTGCGGGATTCGGGTTACGCGGATGTGAAGGGAAGACCAGCGAAGGGCGAAAAAGCTCTGCGACCAGCCCTGGAAGTGATTATCGGCAAGAGTATTCGGACGGTTCGGCGCTATTTGAATACGGATATCGAGGAAAGTGTGACAGATGTCCGGCTTTCTGGGACGGAAGACAGCAATACTGTTGCAACGTCGCTGCGTCGTTTGCAGACTGAGCTAACCCGTTGGCAGAAAGCCTATGCTGAACCGGGAACTCCTGAACTTGAAAGCATCACCAAAAATGTGACTCGGCTGCTGAAGCGCGTTGACACGGCTCTGAAGAAAGAAAAGGGTTGAGCGCTGAGCGTGTAGCGATTTTGCATTAGAGAGTCTGACGAGTCTACTCAAGTCCCAGCAGTTCTTGAATCACATCTTCGCTGTCGAAGACTTCTCCTCGATCGCGCTCCTCGATGCCGATCGCAATCTCCTTCTTGAGCGTTGTAAGACGTATCTCCCGCAAGCGATCGCGCTCCTCAAGCAAGCGCAGTGCCTCTCGTACCACTTCGCTGGCAGAGAGGTAGCGACCACTCTTGACCTTGCTGTGGACGTATTGCTCAAGCTCTGGAGTGAGGGAAACGTTCATAAGCAAAGCCTTGAAAAAGGCTAACGGAAGGAACTATCCAATTCTGCTGTGAACAGCAAGGAATGTCAAAGTTTGTCATTCGCTCTTCTCAATTATGCCGCCTGATGCCAAGATAGAGTAGTCTTGCGGTCGATGCGGCGGCGTTATATGCAGCACCATCGCTTACTCTCCTCTCTAAAACTCTGTAGAAAAGCTAGATGTTTGAGCAAACGTTTAAAAACATTGATGACGTTCTCTGGAAGGAGGCGGGCTGCACTACAGATCTGGACTATACAGAGCAAACGTCCTGGCTGCTGTTTCTGAAGTATCTGGATGACCTGGAGCATGAGAAGGCGCTGGAAGCCGAGCTAGTGGGCAAGTCTTACACGTTCATTGTGGATGGGTCGCATCGGTGGTCGTCTTGGGCTGCGCCAAAAAAGGCAGATGGCACCGTCGATCATGACAACGCTCTGATTGGCGATGACCTGATTGATTACGTGAATCGACAGCTATTCCCTTACCTTCAGGGGTTCAAGTTACGAGCTACCAGCCCAGCCACGATCGAGTACAAGATCGGTGAGATTTTTAGCGAGATTAAGAACCGATTTCAGAGCGGCTATAGTCTGCGGGATGCGCTGGAGTATGTGGACGAGTTGCGGTTTCGATCGCAGCAGGAGAAGCATGAACTCTCGCACCTGTATGAAGCCAAGATTCGGAATATGGGCAATGCGGGGCGAAATGGGGGGGAGTATTACACGCCGCGTCCGCTGATTCGCGCCATAATTCGGGTGGTGAAGCCGCAGATTGGCGATCGCATCTATGACGGTGCTTGCGGGTCGGCGGGGTTCTTGTGCGAGAGCTATGACTATTTGCGCCAGGGCAAGCTGACGACGAAACAGCTTGAGCAGCTTCAGACCAGCACGTTTACGGGCAAGGAGAAGAAGAGCCTCGCTTATGTGATTGCCATCATGAACATGATTTTGCATGGCATTGATGCACCCAACATTATCCACACCAACACGCTGACCGAAAACCTGAGCGATATTCAGGACAAAAACTGCTTTGATGTGATTCTGGCAAATCCGCCCTTTGGCGGCAAGGAACGCAAGGAAATTCAGCAGAACTTCCCGGTCAAAACGGGGGAAACGGCTTTCCTGTTTTTGCAGCATTTCATCAAAATTCTGAAGGTGAGCGGCAGAGCCGGAGTGGTGATCAAAAATACGTTTCTGTCGAACTCAGATAATGCCTCCCACGCCCTACGTCAGGAACTCCTCAGCAGTTGCAACCTCCACACGATTCTGGATTGCCCTGGTGGAACGTTTATTGGAGCCGGAGTTAAAACGGTAGTGCTGTTCTTTGAAAAAGGCACACCCACTCAGAAAATCTGGTATTACCAACTCGACCCAGGACGGAATATGGGCAAGACTAATGCCCTGCATGACGATGACCTGCAAGAGTTTGTAGAGTTACAGGCTACGGTTGCCGAGACTGAAAAATCTTGGCTGGTGGATATCGCCGATGTGGAACGGGAGTCGTTTGATCTGTCAGTGAAGAACCCGAATAAAGCAGCGGAATCTCCGCTCCGAGAACCGCAGGAAATCATGGATGAGATTGCGGCATTGGATGCAGAGAGTGCAGAGATTTTGGCTGGCATTGGGGGGATGTTAGGCGGTTGATAGACTGTATGAGCTTGCCTTGGGGTTTCAAAGTAATTTGGGAGAAATAGTTATGAAAAATATCAAAATCATTGTCGAAAAACATCCCGATGGCTATGTTGCTTACCCATTAGGGATTCAGGGTGTTGTAGTGGGTGAAGGGGATACCTACGAAGAAGCTCTCGATGATGTACGCTCTGCGATTTTATTTCATGTCGAAACGTTTGGACAATCGGTACTGGAATCTGAATCCTCAATCCTCGAAGCCTTTGTGGCAGAGGCAAGCGTGTAATGGCAAAGTTTCCAGTTGATGCACCCAAAGCAAAGGTCATTAAAGTGCTTGAGGGGTTGGGGTTTTCAATCGTCAGAGAGAAGGAGCATATTTCTATGGTTAGACAAAATCCTGATGGAACTAATACTCCCTTAACGCTGCCAACCATAACCGCATCAAGGGTTCTACGCTCAGAAGTATCTGCACTCAATCTGGCATTTCACGAGATGATTTTATTGCTGCTTATGAACAAGTGTAGAGAAATATCGGTTCTGCTTGCAGCTTTTAAGGTAGAGAGTGAAGAGGTTTTGGCAGGGATTGGGGGAGTGGTATGCGGGTGAGAATGGACGGGGAATATTCAGCAGTGGAATGGGAGACAAAGAATCTTGGTGACATCTGCGAGAACCTCGATAGTAAGCGAGTGCCTGTTACCCAATCTTCAAGAAAAGCTGGAATTATTCCTTACTATGGAGCTTCCGGCATTGTTGATTATGTTGCCGATTATATTTTTGACGAGGATTTGCTTCTAGTCTCTGAAGATGGTGCCAATCTTCTGGCACGAACCTATCCAATAGCATTCTCAATTAGAGGAAAAGCTTGGGTAAATAACCATGCTCATGTGCTTCGATTTGCTGAAAGAACCACGCAGAGTTTTGTCGAATATTATTTAAACTCTATTTCCCTTGAACCATATGTGAGCGGCATGGCACAGCCAAAGCTCAACCAAAAATCGCTAAACTCGATCAATATTCTAATACCACCAATCCCTGAGCAGAAGCGGATTGTGGCGATTGTAGACCAAGCCTTCGAGGGAATCGATCGCGCGATCGCCAACACCGAAAAGAACCTCACCAACACCCACAAATTCTTTGAAAGCTATCTAAATTCCATTTTCACTCAGAGAGGCGACGGGTGGATTGAAAAGCGATTAGGGGACATAGCAACCTTTAGGAACGGACTCAACTTCACAAAAAATAGCAAAGGTGAATCAATCAAGATTGTTGGTGTGAAGGATTTTCAGAACAATTTCTGGATTCACGAAGATCAGTTAGATTCTGTGACACTAGATGGAGATTTAAAGGAAATAGATATCCTACGAAAAGGAGATATATTAACTGTTCGTTCAAATGGGAATAAGGAACTAATTGGGCGTTGTGTGCTGGTAGGCGAGCTTTCTGCAAAGACTTCACACTCTGGATTCACAATCAGAATTCGCATAGAAAGAGAAGATATCCATCTTCCATTTATAGTTCACTTTCTAAAGTCCAGGGAGTTGCGAAAACAGCTAGTGCTGGATTTTCTAAATCTGAGCGATCGCTATCTCGAAAAAGACCTTGAAGATGCCATCCTGCGAGAAATCGAACAATTTTTGTTAGAACTGGGTGCAGGGTTCACCTTTATCGCCCGCCAAAAGCGATTGCAAATCGACAACGACGACTTCTACATCGACTTGCTGTTCTATAACCGCAAACTCAAACGCCTCATCGCGATCGAGCTAAAGCTGGGCAACTTCCGCCCCGAATATAAAAGTCAGATGGAGCTTTACCTGCGCTGGCTCGCCAAATACGAACAAGAGAGCGACGAACTCCCCCCATTGGGAATCATCTTATGTGCAGGCAAAAAGCAAGAGCAGATTGAACTCCTAGAACTCGATAAAAGCGGCATTCATGTCGCCGAATACCTGACCGTACTCCCTCCCAAAGAAGTGCTGCAAAACAAACTGCATGAGGCGATCGTTTCCGCCCGTCACCGACTGCAAGCCTCGAAAGATGAGCCATCATGAACGAAGCCAACCATGACAAATTGATTAATCACCACCACCGGAGCGATTGATTCATGCTGATTCAGAAAATCATGACTCACTGGAAGTAAATTGGATCGACGCAATTAACACCACCATCACCCTGTATGAGAGCAATTGAAGCCACAGCAACTATTGATGAGAGCGGACAACTGACCCTCGATCGATCTCTAGACGTGACCAAACCCCAGCGCGTTCGCGTCATCGTCTTACTTTCCGAAGATGACGACCCTGATCCTGATGAAACACCTACTGAAACTATGATTGAAGGAATTCATCAAGGATTACGCGAGGCTTTGGCTGGGCAAACAATTCCTCTATCGAAACTGTGGGAGGGGATTGATGCAGAGTGAACCATCACCCGCATCGATCGCCCTGACTCCCCGTTTCCAACGAGACCTTCGAGACCTTGCCAAACGCTACCGTTCAATTCGTACTGACCTCCAATCTCTAATCGCCCAACTTCAAGCAGGTGAAACTCCCGGCGATCGCATTGCTGGCATTGCATACCAAGTTTTCAAAGTTCGTCTCAAAAACAGCAACATTCAAAAGGGCAAAAGTGGAGGCTATCGCGTTATTTACTACCTGAAAACTAATACAGAAATCATACTCGCCACCATCTACTCTAAATCTGACCTCTCAGATGTTAGTAATGAAGTAATTGAAGCAGCGATCGCGCAATACGAGCAAGAAATTCAAACAGCAGACAACTCAGATTTTTAGGCGTATGCAAGCTGAAGAATTCGATAAAAAATTTGATCGAGGGGAAGATGTCATTCAGGAACTTGATTTATCGAAAGCCAAGCGTCGTAACAATCTTTGTCAAAGTCCAGACATCACTCAGCCCCGTGCCCCTGGACTCCTAGTAGAGAGTCAAGGTTGAATTGAGGGATAAAGCCGCTTCAGTTTGACGCGAGCATCTGCGGTGGTAAATCGCCA
>NZ_PVWG01000078.1:0-10565 GCF_003003695.1 Phormidesmis priestleyi ULC007 | reverse complement strand
TGCTGTCGAACTCTGAGAATTTGTTGTTCTCGTTCTGCGATCGTCATGGAAGGGCTCCTGCTTCGAGGGGCTTCCCCGTTCTAAGCCCTTTTCTCCCCTCGCTCCTCAGCGCGAATAATTCGTGACACTAACTAATTCCGTTGCCGCCGTATTGAGCGATTGCTCGACGTTCTCGGTGTCAATGTAAAGTGGCATCATGGTAAAGCTCCTTGTTGGAGTAAGGCACCTGTTGGGTTTAGCGACTTCGGCAGGTGCCTTTGGTTTATGCTTTTATTTTAGCGTGTTAACACGCATCCCGCAACTGTTTAAGGTTTTTAATGATAAGTATTTGTGATTGCAGTGAGCGATTTTATAAGCGTGTTAACATGGTGCTACTCGTTTCCATCAACTCATGCCGTTAAAGAATCCACACCAGCGATCTCAGGGTGGCACTTTCACCCAAATCGGTGCAGAACCGCTGTCCAAGAAAGTTCGTGGAGTGCGTCTGCCACAGTCGATCGATGACGAGTTGGAATTGATGCCGACTGAGGAGCGGGCAAGTTTCATACGGGCGGCAATCGTCCAAGCGGTGCAGCAGAAGAGAGCGTTGCAAGATTCAGGCTCGATCGAGGTAGAAGAGTCTGATTAACCGGACTCAATCTAAACCAAGTGGTGGAGTCAGCGATCGTCAATTTCCTGGATATGGATGCCGTGACGTTCACAAGAAAAGCACCGTTGAAAACGCGATGCTTAGATTAAAGCTCAGGGCAGCAAATTTGGATGTTGAAGAGTAGGAATTGCCAGCACCGCAGATTTCAACTTAGGCGAGGACGTGCTTTTACAAAAGATTGAGAGCGAGTCCTACAGGATTTTCTTGTGTAAAAGAGAGCGATATTGCTCCCTCATTACACAAGAAATAAGTAAGGCGGAATGCTGACTCGATGGGGTCAACAACCTTCGTTTTCTGATTGGTCAGCAGCAGAAGCATTGGCTGTTCAGGCAATTTGTCCTCTCTACACCCAGAACGCGTTCTAATCTGTAAGATTGGGATCGCTAACCTGAGCAAAATTACGCCACATCGGGTTGATCGACCGCTGTTATTGATCCTGATCCCTCTACCGTTGTTTCCTCAATGACATGGCTCAAAATACGTTTGATCAACTATCCAAGCAATATTTAGAAGAGTTTCTCGCCCCGATCGACACCGTGCAACGTCAGTATGAAATTCCAGGAGAAGCAAAGTTTGTTGACCTGTGGTTTGTGCCTAATTCGGAAGCGGCTCAAACTGATGATTTGGGACTTCTAGGACGTATGGTGCAGAAACCTTGCCTGTTTGAACCCTATCGGAATACACCCACGCGAACCGATGTCCGGGTCTCGGTGATGAAGCTGGTCTGGATACAGGAAGACGAACGGCGCAAGGCGCAGCTCGATGTCCTACCCGAAGATGCACTGCCGATGCTGTGGGTTTTGGCAGCAACTACGTCTAAGCCACTGCTCAGTGAAGTGGGTGGAGTCGTCAAATCGGATTGGCTGCCAGGAGTCTACTTTCTTTCAGACCTCTTTAAGACGGCGATCGTGGCGATCGACCAACTTCCAGAGACGGAAGAGACTCTGTGGGTGCGAATTTTGGGTCGAGATGAGACGCAAGAGCGAGCGATTCGGGAGGTGCTGGCGTTGCCACCGACCCATCCGCGTCGGAATGGAATTTTGAGACTGCTGGCAAGTTGGAAGGTTAAGATAGACGTAGGCGGTAATGAGGACTTTACAGGACGGGAGGCACTGATGGCATTATCGGAAGCATTTTTGGAATGGGAACAACGGACTGGAGAGCAGGCGGAGCGATCGCTGATCTTACGACTATTAACTAAACGGGTGGGAACCGTTTCGGATGCTGTGAAATCTCAAATTGCAGAGTTGCCTTTGGCACAACTGGAGGAGTTGGGCGAGGCATTGTTAGACTTTTCGAGTGGGACGGACTTAAGTGCTTGGCTCGCCGCTCATGCGAGTGTGGAGTGAAGGCAAAATTGCAACCGATAGATTGGCTCAATTCAGACCATCTCGTAAAGGTTGACCTTCTGAAATCTCGTTATCTACAAGCGAGTCATTCAGCTCAATGGGAGAGCTTCGCCTTGAACTTGACGCGGATTCAAACCCTGGCTGAGAGTGGAACAGATGAGCAGGTCGCAAAACATCTGGTCAGAGAGAGTCAGCTCTTCATTGAGTAGCTCGTCCCCAGCATTAACTTAGAGGTTGACGCGACTGAACTAGTGAATCTTCAGCGACTACTCAGCCAGTGGAAACTCGATTGGTCGGAGATTTGGGAAAGCGAGACAGAACGGCAAGGTAATGTCCTAAATGTGTTGTTGCGGCTAAGAGAATCTGCTGAAATAGAGAAGTGAACTCATTCAATCCTTCAGCATCATGGTTTTAGAGCCCATTCATTGTCCGGATTGCGCTGGCATCGAGGTGATTAAGCACGGCACGACTGCCGCAGGCAAACAGCGGTATCGCTGCCAAAATTCCGACTGTGAGCGCAGCACCTTTATTCAAGAGTACAGTTATGCAGCTTACGGTTCACAAGTGAAGCACCAGATTAGTGAGATGGCAATCAATGGCAGTGGCATCCGAGACACTGCACGAGTACTCGGCATTAGCACGACCACCGTGATGGAAACGCTTAAAAAAAGTCCTCGATTGAGGGCAGTGAATGAAGCGGTGTTAGCGGCGCTGGAACCAACCCAAACGATGGTTCGCCTCTGCCTTGCAGACGATTGCGAAGTGGAAGCCGAAGTGGCTGAAATGTGGAGTTTTGTCCAATCCAAGACTCAACAGCGCTGGTTGTGGTGGGCGATTGATCATACGACAGGTCATGTATTGGCATATGTGTTAGCAGACCACAAAGACAAAGCTTTTCTGGAGTTGAAAGCGCTGTTGGAGCCTTTTGGCATCATGCAATTCTATAGCGATGGCTGGGGGGCGTATGAACGTCATATCCCTCCTGTGTTTCACACGGTTGGAAAGCGGAACACTCAGCAGATCGAGCGGAAGCATTTAACCTTGCGAACCCGAATTAAGCGATTAGCGCGAAAAACGATTTGCTTCTCTAAGTCAATTGTGATGCACGATGCGGTCATTGGACTGTTCATCAATCGCATCGCCTTTGGACTATCCATCTAGACCCGAACAACACGTCTAGGACATTACCCAAAGGAACTGGGAAAACAAAGTTTGCTGCCTCCCTGGTGGTCAATGCCGAAAAAGTCTTAGCCGCAGGACACCGCATCGCCCTGATGCGAAACCTTTCAGAACGCTTGGGGCTAGACTACAAAGGCGACCTCGACAAAGTAAACGGGCAGTTTATCAATGGCAGTGCCTACACGCTGAGAATTGGACTATGCGTCGATTCGTTCCTGGCAATCAACCCGGAATCTTTTAGAGGCTGTGTCCTGGTTTTAGACGAAGTGGTTCAGGTAGTGCGACATCTCCTCACGTCTTCAACGTGCGGAAAAGACGGGAAGCGACCCGCACTATTGGCAAAGCTTAGAGAATTGGTGACTGTGGCTCGCCTAGTGGTGGTCGCAGACGCTGACCTCGATAATGCAACCTTGCAGTATCTCGCAGACCTGCGCGGGGATGATCTGCCTGTGTTTTTGCTTCGCAATGACTACCAACCCAAAGGCTACCCGGTTCAGTTCATTCAATCTCCTGATCGAACGGCGATCGTCGGGCAACTGATTCGCGAGATCAAAGCCCTCGACTCTGGGAAAGTGCTGTTGGTGGCAACCGATAGCCTTCGCACCGCCAAGGCTATCGCGCGCCTAATCGCTCAAGAATCCCCAGAGAAACGAGTGCTGTGTATCAACTCAGAAACGAGCGGGGATGACGTTGAACGTTCGTGTATTCAAAATCCTGACGCGGTTTTAGAACGCCATGAACATGACGTAATGATCTGCACACCTTCAATGGCAACCGGGGTCAGCATCGAAGCTCAGGGCATCATTGCCAGAGTCTATGGCATTTTCACTGGAGCGTCCTCGACCGACGCAGACATGGCACAAGCGTTGGGGAGAGTGCGAGAACCCGTGGAACGGATTGTGTGGTGTGCAAAGCGAGGGTCTAACTTTTGCAAGATTGCTCGATCGACCAACGCTCTGGAGTTGAAGAGTCTTCTGCAACAGAGAACGAGCGCAACGGTGAGCTTGATTCGCTCCAACTTACGAGAAGATCTTGTGGGCAGCATCGAAGGTTACGATTGGCGGTCTGACCCGCACGTTAACTTGTTTTGCCGCCTTGAAGCCGAGCGAAATCGCTCCATGTGGCACTTGCGAGACACCCTACTGATTAGACTAAAGTTTGAGGGCAATCAGGTCATGGTAGAAGATCGAACCGCTGATCCGGCTGCCAGAATTCTACTTAAGCAAGCCAGAGACGAACTAAAACACATGGATGCAGAATCGCTTGTAACTGCCAGAGTCTTGAGCTATCTGGAAGTGGCAGATCTGGAGAGTAAAGAAGGCATCGACCCGGAAGACCGGATGGCGATCGCGCGTTACTACCTGTGCGAGTTCTACTGTCTGAATCCAGAGTCGCTAACGCTCTCCGATGTATTGGCAGACAAAGACGGCAGGCGGCGCGGGGAGCTGCTGAACCTAGAAAATCAGATGTGTCCCGGTTTAGCGGTTGATCGCACTGCTAGAGCTTTAGAAAAACAAGCTGGCTGGAATCAGGGACTCTGCCCGTGGGATATCTCAGGGGTCGAATTGCGACGGCTTCTGCGCGAAAAGCTAGGGCTAGAAGAGTTTCTTACTCCGACTCGTGAGTGGACTAAATATGACCTGAAGGACTGCGCTGATCAGATTCGTGCTTACAGCCAGCAGGTAAAGCTACTGCTCAACTTCACGGTCAACCCAGAAACATCCAACGTCCAACTCGTTCATCAGATGCTCTCTCAGATGGGAGTCAAGGTTGCGTTCCGATGGTCACGCTCAGTGCTAGGGCACGAAGGGGAGAAACTGAAAGTTCATCGGCTCGATGCTGGTCACTGGCAAGCTACAATCGATCTCCTGAACCGCCGCGAAGCCAAGCGCGAAGCCTATCAGCAGCGGGTTCCCGAATCTGGATCACCTATTTATTATGAAAGCAGTAAAGAAGTGGGCGATCCAGGAGATCAGCTTCTAGAACTGGCTCAATGGTTAACGGCAGAGGCTCTAAAAGAGATTCGTGAACTTTGGGAACTAGCAGACTGCGCCGAAACGAAGGAGTCCTTGAGACAGGTCATCCCGATCGAGGTTTTAGAGAGGGCGATCGCCTAATCTCATTCCCTCCTACAGGCGGAAGAATCTGGATGCGGCATCTGAATCTGAACCAGAGTTAGCCGCCCTGACCAACTACGTGCTCTCAATCCCCGATGACGTGGTTTCAAAAATTTTGCGACGGTCCGTTAACCAAGCATCGGAGGTCATTTGTCACGTCCTACGCTTTTTGTCGTCGATCCCGCGCTTGGTGTCGTGTGACTTGAACGACAAAAACGCCTACTGGCTATAGTCTTGGGTGTTGTAGTATGGCAACTTTTAAGCATCCCGCGCTTTTTGTTGCGAGATTTTTCTGCGTCGTTGCGCGCTCTTTGTCGTGCGTGCAGACTTTTCGTGCTGGAGTTTCGCGCTTTATGTCGCGTGAGGCATAGAATCAGGCGTGTTCTGAAGTTTGGGCAGAATCGATGAGTGATTTACGCGTGGAAACATCACTCATCGATTCTGCCCACATTCAATCGTGCAATTGTCGTTACCGATTGCCCCACTGTCGCTGCAAGAAGCCGAGGGGCAATGGAAAATCGTGGCGGTGGAGCCATCAATAGAGGTACAGCAACGGATCGAGGTGATTCATTAAAGATTTACATTAAAAAGGTGTTCCTCATTTGAGAAACACCTCTTAATTAAAGTTCAACCGTTCAGCTTAACCGTTGATAGCAGGAGCAGAGAGTGCGACAGGGGCAGCATCTCCAGCAGCCAAGTCGAGAGGGAAGTTGTGAGCATTCCGTTCGTGCATCACTTCCATGCCCAAGTTGGCACGGTTGATCACGTCAGCCCAGGTGCTCACCACTCGACCCTGGGAGTCGATGATGGACTGGTTGAAGTTGAACCCGTTCAGGTTGAATGCCATCGTGCTGATGCCCAAGGCGGTGAACCAGATGCCGACCACGGGCCATGCACCTAAGAGGAAGTGCAAGGAGCGGCTGTTGTTGAAGGAGGCGTATTGGAAGATCAACCGACCGAAGTAGCCGTGCGCTGCCACAATGTTGTAGGTCTCTTCTTCTTGTCCAAATTTGTAGCCTGCGTTCTGTGATTCGTTCTCGGTGGTCTCTCTCACCAGCGAGGAGGTCACGAGTGAACCGTGCATGGCGGAGAATAAGCTACCGCCGAAGACTCCAGCCACTCCCAACATGTGGAAGGGGTGCATCAAGATGTTGTGCTCTGCCTGGAAGACCAACATGAAGTTGAAGGTGCCGGAGATGCCAAGAGGCATGCCGTCAGAGAAGGAACCTTGTCCGATCGGGTAGATCAAGAAGACTGCGGTTGCGGCTGCAACAGGTGCGGAGTAGGCGACGCAGATCCAAGGACGCATGCCTAGACGGTAGGAGAGTTCCCATTCACGTCCCATGTAGCAGAAGATGCCAATCAGGAAGTGCAATACAACCAGTTGGTAAGGTCCACCGTTGTAGAGCCACTCGTCTAAAGAAGCAGCTTCCCAAATGGGGTAGAAGTGTAAGCCGATAGCGTTAGAAGAAGGGACGACTGCACCAGAGATGATGTTGTTGCCGTACATCAAGGAGCCTGCGACTGGCTCGCGGATGCCGTCGATGTCTACAGGAGGGGCGGCGATGAAGGCGGTGATGAAGCAGATGGTGGCAGACAGGAGGGTGGGAATCATCAGGACTCCGAACCAGCCGACGTACAGGCGGTTGTCGGTGCTGGTGACCCAGGAGCAAAACTGCTCCCAGAGGTTGGCGCTTTCGCGTCTTTGAATCGTGGTGGTCATAGTGAATAATTGCGAGGTTGTGTTCCCTTCGGAACGGGATGTATAACCTAAGATTAACGGAAATGTTAAGGGATGTAAAGTTATGGCAACACTGCAATCCTGATGAGTGCTATGAGCAGCGCTAATATCCAATGAAGTGGTAGGCGATCGCGTTATCCGTAATGCAGCGATTACAGCAGCGATAACTGCTCTGCTTGCTAAGGCAGGAGCCGCAGTCATCGCGGCAGCGATCGCGCTCACAGTTCAAGTGGATGCGATTGAACCTGATGCCTTTCTGCATCAGATCAAGGCTTGCGTAGACCAGATCGCTGCGTCGATTTCGTCAGACTTGCTGCGGTTAGACTGATTGGATACCTTTATTGATCGGAGACGCGCTAGAACAAATTATGTCGATAGGCAATCCACCCGCATCGCTCAAAGATTGGGAAGGCAGTTTGCCTTGGGTGGTTCCAAGCGTATTCTGGAGCCTCTATGCGTTTCTGCATTCTCCCCATGACTATTGACGAACGGTGTGTAGGGCGATTTTTGGAGGTGGAGATGCAGATCCGATTGCAGCAATGGACTGAGAGCGATTTCCATAGGGGTGTCTAATCGCCTGACGGATCAAGGAAGGTCGGGCTACAAAGCGTTGATCACACTGGTAGATTTAGGATTCCACCTAATGCGAGTTCGACCAATGAGCGATGAAAAATCAATGCTCTATCGGTGGGCGACATGAAACTTAGCTTAATCACTGCCACCTACTTTCGTTCAGAACTCCTGCGAGATCGCGCACTGCCCAGCGTTCTAAACCACTCGGACTGCGAGTTCGAGTGGATTGTGGTAAACGACGGCAGGGATGCTCAGACCCGCGAACTGATTCAATCGTTGCAGCTGAATTGTTCGCTGGTCTACTTAGAACTAGAACATCCCTCTGCGGGGTTTGGATTGTGTCACGCTCGAAATTTGGGACTGTCCGTGGCAACGGGTGAGTGGGTCGCTTATCTTGATGATGACAACGCAATTGCACCGACATTTGTAGCTGAGACGACGGCGTTCTTTCAGCAGTATCCCCAAATGCAGTTCAGTATGGTGCAGCAGAGCCGCAGACGAGATATCGTTCGGAATGGGGAGATCATCAAGCAGGGGCAGCCTTTCATTTCGCCTAGTGCTGGCTGTACGCCAAGGGATTTAGTGCAGCAGCGAGAACTGTTCGACAGCAATGGCTTTACGCATAGACGAGAGAATGCGCCCCACTGGAATCCTGGATATAGAGTCTTCGTAGACTATGAGTACTTCCTTCAATGCCTCGTTCAGTGGGGAAGCGATGGCTTCTCAGTTCACTCCGATGTGCTGGTGGATTACGTTCAGTCTTCAGATGGAGTGATTGGGCGATCGAGCTACGGCGAGTGGGCAGATGAACTGTGCCGATTACTTCAAGGTGGCTGCGATGCACTTACAGAGGCAGACGTGAACGTTCTGAAACAGTTAGTGCAGAAGTGGCACGATCGAGAAGCTCAGAATCAGCGCATTTCAGCATTTAACTGACCAACCTCTAAAGGTTCCTAAGTGCTGGGTCATATCTAGCAGGTGCTGGGGACGTAACTCCGCAGGGCTGTTGGATTGAAAGCGGACCCGTTAAAGGGCGACAATTTCGACAGGCATGGTGACGAAGTTAAAAGCCAATGTTTCCGTCGAAGCGCTGCCCTGGTGAGTGGGTGAAGACCTGCTACATCGGTGAGGAGGGCGGAGCCGACTATAAAGCGGCGATTATGGCTAAAGAGCGGCGCAATCGATTGAAGTGGATCGAGCCACTGATTCAAAAACTGATGGAGGAGGCGTAATGGTTGGATTTGGAAAGCCTAAACAGGATGACGATCAGAAGCTCATTGATCGAATGGTTCGCCACTGCTGGAATCGAAACCCAAAAGCGCTCGATCGTCTCTTAGATTCCCTTCATGTCGGTCATCCACCTCGCGAGAGTGAGCGACTCAGTTATGTCCTGACACAGGGGACTCTCGATCAGATTCAGTCTGACCTCGATACACTGAGTTGGTTTTGTGGATATATGTGCGACGAGATCAACACCCGCGAGGATGGCAATCAACCTCTGCCCATCACGCAGTTGGCAAAAAAACTGATTGAAGCGGGGATGCAACCGTTTGAAGATTTTGTGCCCTATCCCGGTCGGCGGCTGGTCATTATCAACGATGAGAAGGCGAAGAGTTTACCGGAGACACTACAAGCTGAGTTAGAGGAGCGGTTTGAGTTGAGGAAGACATCGAGTGAGGAATTGCAGCAGATTAATGAGGCGATTCGGGAGGAGTTGAGGGTGACAGAATCCTCAAACGATGAATGAGAGATGGCTGAGGTAGAGATTCTCATGGAAACAGAGAACCTCATAGTACACTTGCACCCTTTACGCTCCTGCTCTACAATGGCGGCGTTGTGTTGAGGACAAAGGCGATGAATAAAGGTGAACTCGTGGATGCCATTGCTGAGAAGGCAGAGGTCAGTAAGAAAGATGCTGATACTGTTTTGACGGCAATTATTGAGTCGATCGTAGAGGCGGTTTCCTCTGGCGATAAAGTCTCACTGATTGGGTTTGGCTCGTTTGAACCACGGGATCAGACAGGCGAGAGAGGGACGCAACCCCAAGACGGGGGACAAGATGACAATCGCGGCGACTCGGATTCCTGCCTTTTCTGCGGGGAAAGCCTTTAAAGAGAAAGTGGCACCGAGCGACTAATTAAAACGATGAGGCAAAGGGATGCGAAAAATCATCCACGTCGATATGGACTCTTTCTACGCCTCAGTGGAGCAGCGAGATCAGCCGCGCTATCGGGGTCAACCTGTGGCGGTGGGTGCAACTCCGAATCAACGAGGCGTGGTCTGTGCTGCCAGCTATGAGGCGAGGAAGTTTGGCATCCACTCTGCAATGTCGTCACGGGTGGCAATTCAGCGCTGCCCTCACCTGATCTTTGTTCCCCCTCGTTTTGAAGTCTATCGAGCCATCTCTCAGCAGATTCGCGCCATTTTTGAGCAGTACACCGATTTGGTCGAGCCTGTGGCATTGGATGAGGCGTATCTCGATGTCACAGAGAATAAGTTGGGGTTGCCCTATGCGACGACGATCGCACGAGAAATCAGAGCTTCCATTTTCACAAAAACAGGCTTAACCGCATCGGCGGGCGTGTCCTTCAATAAGTTCTTGGCAAAGATGGCATCGGGGATGAATAAGCCCAACGGACAGATGGTGATTTTGCCAGAAGATGCTGAGAGGTTTGTTGAGTCGTTACCGATCGAGAAGTTTCACGGCATCGGTAAGGTCAGCGCGATCAAGATGCACGAGTTGAATATTCACACGGGAGCCGACTTAAAGCAGCGTTCTAAGCTTGAGTTGGTGCAGCACTTCGGAAAGGTTGGACACCACTATTTCAAGATCGCCAGGGCGCAGGATGATCGGCTGGTTGAGGCGAATCGAATTCGTAACTTGAGTGTTGTGATGTCGAGGGAGAAAAATCGAAGTCCTTCTATGGCGGGATGAACAGGAGTGAGGAATGCGGGAA
>NZ_PVWG01000077.1:0-10849 GCF_003003695.1 Phormidesmis priestleyi ULC007 | reverse complement strand
GCGATTGCTGGACGAAGCAGAAATCGTTGGGGCACTTCCGACTGAGATTGCGATTGAAGTAGACCTGGGGTTTCAAGGATTGCAAAAGGAGTATGACAATATCCAGATTGGGTATAAGAAGCCCAGAGGAGGCAGCTTAACTCAGGATCAAAAGGACTTTAACCGGGAGTTGAGTCGGAGCCGAGTCGTCTGTGAGAATGCCTTTGCGGGAGTCAAGCGCTACGGGGCAGTGAGTGCGATTTACAGGAATCGTGTGGCTAATTTCGACGACCATCTGATGCTCACAGCGACTGGGTTATGGAACTTCTACCTCATGGCTGCTTAACGGGAGGCAAAGAGGAGCAAACCCTGTCCACAAAAGCATTTTATTTCACAACAAGTCTATTGGAAATGGGGTTTTTATTCCTAGAAACAAGATATTTGTCTCAGAAGAGAAGGCAGAAGAGCTTGACTCCTTTGGGGTTACAGGTGGTGATATTATCATTTCTCGTTCTGGAACAGTAGGCGAAATTTGTTGCGTTCCAGAGGGGAGAGGTTTATCTCTTATTTCAACTAATCTCATGAGATTATCGCTTGATCAAAGGGTTGTTAACTCAAGATTCTTTGTTTATTTGTTTCAAGGCGGTGGAACTGTTAAAGAACAAGTCAAAGAATTATGTAAAGGATCAACTAGAGACTTTCTAAATCAGAACATTCTAAAGTCAATCAAGTTTCCGCTTCCTTCTTTTGAAGAGCAAGAAGAAATCGTTCAAGAAATTGAATCGCGTCTCTCCATCTGCGATCAACTCGAATCTACCATCATTGAAAACCTGCAAAAAGCTGAAGCATTGCGGCAGAGCATCCTAAAGCAAGCCTTTGAAGGCAAACTCGTTCCGCAAGACCCCAATGATGAGCCAGCCGAGAAGCTGCTAGAGCGAATTAAAGCAGAACGGCAAGAAAAGCGATCGCCCCAAACTTCAAAACAGTTGAAAATAAAAGGCATATAGCCGAAGGAGAACAGCATGAGTTGGAAAATCGAAGAGGCACGGCAGCACTTTAACGATCTAATCCAGGCAGTTGAGAAAGAGCCACAAATGATCTATCGCCAAAATCAATTAGTCGCAGTCGTGGTTGAGGCTGAAGCGTTCCAAAAATTTATGCAATGGCAGCAGCAGCAAAGTCAGCGCCCCCTAGCTCAAGCCTTTGCCGAACTTCGCCAGCTTTGTGCAGAAGAAAACTACACCCTGGAAATACCTAACCGCAGCGATCGCCCAAACCCCTTTGCTTGAGCCATCCATGACCATACTCTGTGATACCAACATTCTGAGTGAGCTGGCTCGTTCTCGTCCTCACCCTAACGTGCTTGCCTGGAGTGAACCAATCATCGAAATTTCCCTCAGCGTCGTCACGCTAGAAGAAATCGCCTATGGGCTAGCAGCCAAGCCCAACACCCGCATTCAAAGTTGGTTCGAGCAATTTCTCCAAATCAACTGCCACATTTTGCCCATTACGGAGGAGATCGCTCATCGGGCTGGCATTTTGCGCGGCACATTACAAACCCAAGGCAAACCTCGAACTCAGGCAGATATGCTCATTGCAGCAACCGCTCAAATTCATCAACTCGTTTTAGTGAGACGCAATATCCGCGACTTTGAAGATTGTGGCATTTCCTTGGTTAATCCTTTCGAGGATCGTAATTCTGATCGGCGAGGGTAGAGGAAGCTGGTTAGACAAAAGGCTGCTGTTTGATATGAGTTCTCTGATTTAGGAAATAGTGATGAGTACACAAGCGATCGTTTCTAAAGTTTGGAGCTTCTGCAACACCTTCCGCGATGACGGCGTAGGCTATAGCGACTACCTAGAGCAGTTGACCTACCTGCTGTTCCTCAAAATGGCAGACGAATATAGCCGCCCGCCCTACAAACGCCCCACCGGAATTCCGATGGAATACGACTGGAGCAGTCTCACCACCAAACGCGGCGCAGACCTCGAACTCCATTACCTCAAAATCCTCCAGGAACTCGCTAGAGAAAAAGGCATCCTGGGGCAAATCTTCACCGTAGTCTTGCCCGATAACGTTCTGTTTGAAGGCGGAGCCGGAGAGAAAGTCCGTAAGAAGCTTTTGGAAAAAACAGATTTACATACGATCCTGCGGTTGCCCACTGGGGTTTTCTACAAACAGGGCGTAAAAGCCAACGTCCTCTTCTTCGACAACAAGCCCGCCGCCAAAGATTCCTGGACAAAGGAAGTCTGGTACTACGATTTCCGTACCAATGTCCACTTCACCTTGAAGAAAAATCCGATGCAGAAGGCAAACTTGCAGGATTTCATCAATTGCTACAGCCCGCAGAATCGCGCTCAACGTCAGCCTACCTGGTCAGAAACTAACCCAGAAGGTCGTTGGCGCAAATTCACTTACGACGAACTAATCAGCAGAGATAAGACTAGCCTGGACATCTTCTGGCTGAAAGACAACAGCTTGACTGATCTAGATAACCTGCCTGATCCAGACGTGTTAGCGACCGAGATCATTGAGAACCTAGCGGCTGGATTAGAAAATTTCAAGGCGATCGCTGCAACCTTAAACCAAAGTTAAGGGCATTGAGCTAAATCGTTTAACGGAAGGGCAAAGCGGCACTAGCTGTGTCGGTTTATCCTTCCGTTTCATTGGCTATGGGTATCTCTAACACCTGCTGTAACTGCTCGACTGTCGGTAATTCCGATTGAATCTCTAGTGGTAGGTCGCCTAATTGATAGGTGCTGACTCCGATCGCTCGATTCAAGTTTGCCAAAGCGTAATCTGCAATTAATCGGTCCTTCGATTTACACAAAATGATGCCGACCGAGGGGCGATCGTCTGAGTGCTTCACTTGGGCATCCAGTGCTGACAAGTAAAAATTCATTTTGCCCGCATCTTCCGGTTTGAACTCTCCAATCTTTAGGTCGATTACCACCAGACAACGCAGTCGGTAGTGATAAAACAAGAGGTCGAGGAAAAAATCTTGATCGCTGACCCGCAGCGGATACTCGCTGCCCATGAAGGCAAAGCCATTGCCCAGCTCTACCAAAAAATCTCGCAGCTTTTCCAGCAGTGCATTTTGCAGATCGCGCTCTTTTGCGCCCTGTTTCAGCATCAAGAAGTAGGGTAGGACGCTGACGAGGTGGCGTTTGCGGCTCCTTTTCCATCGTCCCCCCTCCGAACCGGACGTGCGGCTTTCACCGCATCACGGCTCTCCAGTCGCTCGTTCCGTCTGACCTCGTAGCGGTCTACCCGCATGAAGGTCGTCATGGCATTTTCGACACAACACTAAGGTCTTTCGTTGTCGCGATGCCATTAGATACATCCAATCGGGTTTCGATTTGCGTCCTGCCGAGTTTAGATCGGCAAGCTTGCGAATATGATGGACTTCGATGTTTTGCACCGAGCCACATACCTCGCAGGTATCTGCTAGCAGTCGTTGTAACAGTTCAGTTCGACCGAGTGAGTGCCGAGCCAAAGCTTGGTCTTGGATCGTTGCCGTCGAATTGACCTTGAGCGGAATTCCACCAAAACGAGCAATCAAGGGCGGCTTGTCTGCTCGTGGAACGGTAATTTCCAAACACGTTCTCCATCCCTCAGCAGTTTTGATTTTGGCACGATATTTGTGTGCCATCTTCGCCACCGATGATTTGTGCTTGTGTGCCAATGTCTTCAGTAAGGAGGTTCGCATCACCCAATGAAGCTGATTGAGCCAAGCAACGTTATCTGCCAATTGATAGTACTGGACATAGCCTCGGTACTCCGATTGATATTGGCTGATAATGCTGTAGTCCGTGTTGTGCGTTCGTTCCATTCGATGGATAGGCTTTCCTCGTTTCATATAGAACCGACAGCGGTCTTGTAGGAAAGATACAGGCATTCTGAGCGCGATCCCGCCGTTGAGCGAGCGGCGGTTAGTCGTGATCTTAGAATCACACTGCGTAATCGAAATGTCGTATCCGAGGAAGCGGGCGGGTTCGCTGTGGGCATGAGTGATCAAAGTCTTGGCATCGGACAATTCCAACTTGAGTTCCTCGCGTAGGAAAGTCCTGAGTCGTTCCTTGATCGCTTCTGCCTCTTGCTTTGATCCGGCAAAGCCGAGGAGAAAATCGTCGGCATATCTCACGTAGCGCAACCGTCGATAATTGGGATCGTTCGGGTCGTTGGCTGGAATGCTTCGACGAAGCTGTTCCAGGTTGTGAGCGGCTTCGACTTGTCCCTGTCGTCTCAGGTAGTAGGCGCGATTGGAGAGTTTGTCATAAACCGGATTGTGCGCTCGTCGTTGCCCTTTTGTGTACGCTGGAATCAGCGTTTGTTCGACAAACTGATCCAGTTTGTTCAGGTAGAGATTGGAAAGGATGGGGTTCAGAATTGACCCTTGCGGTGTCCCGCTGAGAGTAGGAGTGTGCCGTCCATTTTCCATATATCCCGTCCGCAACAGATTTCGGATCAGTCGCAGAAAACGGTTGTCTGGGATATCCGCTTGCAGAATCTTCAACAGAATTTCTGAATCAATGCTGTCGAAGCAGCTTTGGATGTCCCCTTCGATGAACCATTTGGTTCCATGCCACATTCGTTTGATGGTCGTCAAGGCTGTGTGGCAACCCCGTCCTGGGCGGAAGCCGTGGGAGGAGTCGGAGAATTGAGGTTCATAGTAGGCTTCTAGGAGGGAACGAATCACCTCCTGGAGCAACTTGTCAGACCAGGATGGAAGTCCTAATGGACGAGTTTTACCATTCTTTTTCGGAATGTAGACTCGTCGAACCGGAGTCCAACGATATCGCTCATATCGAATCGCTTCGATGATGGCGTTAATCTTGCCCAGTGACATGCCATCCACCGTTTCCGCTGTGACTCCCTTTGTCAGTGCGCCTTTGTTGCGATAGATTCGCCCATAAGCGCGGAGGTAGAGTTGGGGATTGTACAGTTGTCGATAAAGGTCTCTTAACGGTGAACGATAGTGACCTCGCTCACGGATGATGTCTAAAACAGTTTCGGCTTCACGCATCTCGCGCACCTCTCTGTGTTGTTCATCGAGTCACCTGCCTCCCTTCGCCATGTAAACGGTTTTCCCGTTCGCCGACTACTATGGAGGCTCCGTTGCCAGAGTGAAAGATTCACTCTTAGTTGAAGGAACTCACCCCTCAACCTGTTAGGACTCGCGTCCCGTAGGCAATCCCGCGCTTTTCTGGAATGACACGTCCGAGTGAAGGTTAGGTACTCCGTTCGTTCCCTTAGTTCAGGTCATCCCTGAACACTCTGATTCCTGGGAGTTCCAAATGTCTTCGACTTGAACATCTGGATGAACCAGCGTCGGTATCAAATGCCGTTCCGACGAGACTACCCTTGGTCTAGTTGGGACTAGAGTTCAAGCAAGGCAGCTTTTACCTTGCTTCACAAGCTTTGCGGTGCAGTGGTTTGGGCATTTTATCTCCGCTCACCGCTTTACCAATATGCTGCTTTCCCCTTTGCTTTTCAGCGCCAGGTAGATTGGTCAGCTTAGACACCACCTCCCAAGTGTTCTCTTGGCTGTGCCAAGGATGTCATTCCAAATGTCACGGCGCACGTCTAAGATGTATGGATCTTTCAGTGCCTGCTCTACTAGCTCAGACTGCGGACTTGGTAGAGTCTGCCCAAAATTATGGCTTTTGGTCTGTCTAACCTGACGGATGTAGAGTTTGCTCTCAATCTGGTGGATCAGAACATTTCTGCTCCAGCCTTGCTCCAGCGTTTGTTGCAGATACCATTCTCGTTCTGCCGGGTCTTTCACCTTCTCTAGCAGCACTGTATTGTGCCCCCAAGGAATCTTTGCCACAAGCTGTGGCACATTCTCGCCTTGCTCACGATAGGAGAGATAGAGCGATCGCATCCGATAAAGGTTGCGCCGGGAGAAGCCCTCTAAATCGGGCATTTCCCGCTTTAGGTCACGCTCCAACTGAGTGATCACAGCATCGCCCCAACCCGCCGTTTCTTGCCGATTGACAATCTGTTGCCCAATTTCCCAGTACAAACCAATCAGCTCCCGGCTGACAGCTAAAATTGCTCTCGTTTGCCGTGCCTGAATCTTGGCTTTCAGATCTCGTAGAAATTCTGGGTAATCACTGGGTAGTAACGCACTCATGTTTTAAAGCTCATCTCTCCATCAGAGAGAATCATACACTGAGGTAACGGCTCTACATTCCTCTGGAAACACAATTAGCAAAGACAGCAAAACTTACAGATTTTAGTTGGGAGATGAGGACTACTAAAGGTTCATCATCCCTCTAAGTTTCAACCAGAGATTCTAAATCCTGCAATAGCTTCTCTAAGCGTTTTTGCTTTTTAGGATCAGTCAGTCCCTTTAATTGACGGGAAATTAAGACCAGTCGATCGCTCATCGTCGGCAGCTCTGGTTTCGAGACGACTGTTAATTCTTTAATTTGTTGCTTAATCTGAGTCAGAGATAGAGACTGCTCGATCGCAGTCTGCAATAGATGCTGCCGCTGATGCTCATCTTTCACTCTGGAGATCGCTCTTGCTTTAGTATATTCCAGCTTGCCCTGCCGAATCGAATCCAGAATCTCTGAGGGTAGATTGAGTAAAGGCAGCCTGGACGTTCGGAAGCTTTCGGGGGTCAGGTTGATCGTCGATTCTAGAATATTGGCGATTGCTTCTACCTGTCGGGAAACGTTTCCCGATGGATCAATTCCCTTCTTTTGAGCCGTCGCCATCTGAGTCAAGGCTTCTGAGATCTCCTCTCGGCTACAGCCCACCGTCAGCGTCAGTAGTTCTAGAACGCCTTCAGTTTCTTCAATAGGGTTGAGATCTTCGCGCTGCAAATTCTCAACCAGGGCAAGCTGGACAGCTTCTTGATCCGATAGCTCTCGGACGGTGATGGGAACAGTTTCTAAACCGCCTGCTTTAGCCGCTCTATATCGTCGCTCTCCCGCAACGAGTTCATATTCTCCTTGCTGAAGTGGACGCACTAATAGCGGTTCTAATACGCCATGCTGCTTGATAGAGTCCGTTAGCTGCTGTAACTTTTCCGGATCAAAGTAGCGTCGGGGCTGATGAGAAGGAAGACGGATTTTAGAGATTGAGACCGTGTTTATTGAAGCTGCTGCTTCAACAGGCGCACTTAGAAAAGCACTGACCCCCCGCATTTGAGGCACTACTGATCGATTCTTATTCATAGCAATGTCTCCACACCGTCAGCTATAGATTCCAGGATCTTCACGGCACTGTGATTCGGACTATATAGTGCCAAGGGTAAATGCTCCATTGAAGCGTCCGCAAAAGCAGTCGCACGAGGGATAGGGGGATAGATAGTCGTGATCGCCGCTAACTGTTCTTGAATCGCACTCAAAATCGATTTGTCTTGGGCATTAGCTGAGGCATAAATCGTTGGGACAATACCCGCAATTTTTAGATCGGGGTTAACCTGATCCTGCACCTGCTTCACGCTATCTAGCAGCAACTCGGTGCCTTTGTAGCTCTTGTATTGCGTTTGAATTGGAATCAGAACGTGGGTAGAGGCAACCAAGCTCAGGACGCTCAAGACACCCAGGCTAGGTGGCGCATCAATCAAAACAAAGTCATACTTCGCTTGAATAGGTTCTAGGATTCTTTTCAATCGCCATTCTCGCGCCATCGCAGAAACAAGACGCATCTCGACAGCGCTGAGGGTAATGTTGGAAGGCAGCAAATCCATCTGATGAACATTCTGGTGCATCGCTAAAGGCGCGTTATCCAAAATAGAATCCGCGATCGTTTGTTCTAAATCTGCTGGCTCTAACCCCATGAAAACAGTCAAACTTGCTTGGGGGTCCATATCAATCAGCAACACAGATCGACCATGCAGCGCTAGATGATATCCCAAGTTCATCGTCAGGGAAGTTTTCATCACGCCGCCGGACTGATTGTAAATCGTGATGACTCGAACCAATGCTCTCAGCCCAGTAACAACAATCCAAAGTGTATGAGATTAACGAGCACTCTGCTCAATCAATTTCGCTAATCCACCCGTTCCACAATAAGTTTTCTAGTCTTGAATGATGTTCAGGCTGACAAAGTTCGTTTTTCCTGCCTTTGGTTGCTCATGACTAGTCAATTTTCGTTTTTATCATCGAGATTGACAAGCTTAGTCAATCTCTTCCAACAGTTCTTGAGTTACTTCTTCCCCATCGAAGACTTCTCCCCGATCGCTCTGCTCAATGCCAATCGCAATTTCTTTGCGGAGAGTATCGATTCTGATCTCCCTCAGTCGATCTCGATCATCTAACAGGCGCAGAGCTTCTCGGACGACTTCACTAGCAGAAAGACAACTTCCAGTCTTGACCTTTGCTTGGACAAACTGTTCCAGTTCGGGCGTGAGGGAAACGTTCATCGTTAAAGCCTGTGAGTTAATAGGTTAAGAGGACTGCTTTAATTTTGCTGCAATAACAAATAATGTCAGAGCTTGTTATTCAGATCTCCAGCGTGAAATCGTTGAACGATAGCAGATATCCCAGCAAAGTTTTAAGAGTGGGGATTTTAGCCCCAGCCGTTAAGCTCAAGCCGGTGGGGTGACTAACTCCAACTCACCGAGATTAGTTATCCATTCCATGCTTGGGCTAGTTCCGCTAAAGATTCTAGCAGTAGCTGTACCGAGCGATCTTACGACCCACTCCCCAGATCTATTGAACCAGCGAACGAGCGCACCAGTCGTGAGTCCCAAACAGCTCATCATTTGCCGCCGCAACTCATCCGACATCAAAGACAACAGGTGAGATCGCTGCAACGAATTCCACGTCTTCCAAAGCGCTTGAACCAACGCCTGTTGTTGAAGCTCCACTGCCTGTGCCAAAATCTCCAGCCCATCCGCTAGATCATTTTGAGGTAAATCTTGTGACTCACGCTTGGTAGTCACAACCTCCCCTTTATTTAAATACTTATCAGAAGTGACCCCTGTGACTACCGAAGTCGAATGTGCTTCGACTGTCTTCTGGTCTTGCGATTCACGCTTAGAGCGACGGTAGGCTAGCACCTCTTGAGCAGTCGTCCACTGCTCAGGGGCGAGATGATAGACACGCACCTGGTCGCCGCGAGATCCCTCACGGCGATCGCACACCAGCCGCAGCCCGATTTGCTCTAATAGCTGCTGCAAGATTTGAATCGGAGTGGCATTGCGACGGATGGTGACTCCTAAGAAATCTTTGATGATCAGGGCATTACGCTGTGCCTGCTTTTGCAACTCCAGCAAGTCTGAGTCAGCATTACGAAACTCTCGATCGGGCTTGAGAAACTGGTGTAGTCCTAGCTCCCGGCGCAGCGACCAAGAAACAGAGTCATTGCGCCAATCCAGGGAATGAAAAATCTCCCGTTCCATTGTGTCTTTCTCGGCAACTAACGCTGGGGGAAAGTAGATACGTTTGCCGTTTAGGGTTCTGACCTCAGAAGGGTTTTCTAGGAGCGCTTCCAGCAGCGTGAACTGGCGGATCGTGCGTCCGCCTCTGTCCAGTTCAATCAGTTCTGCGTCTACCGTCTTGCCCCAGGAAGTTTCAATTCGATGACGCTCTAGATGATAGTGGTCCTGCAACGTTGGACGCTCTTTAGCTTCTAGTTGACGTGCTTCGGTTGCGGAGATCGGTGCAGCGTTGCAGATGCCCTGGCTATGAACCTGCCGATTGGTATCGCGGGCAGCTTTCAACTCGCTTTTCGTTTCCCAATCAGTCTCCTCACTCAGCGTTGTTAAATGGTGTCCTTGTGCCTCAATCAAAAAGCGGACATCCCCCCGTAAATTATTGAGTGACTCGTTCCGCCGCGCTTGAATAGCTGCCCAAGCATCCCAAGCGAATTCATCTGCCACCGTCTTTTCCCCGCTGCCTTGGACAATCTTAAGCAAGAAGCCGCACAGGTCATTTTCCTGAAGTTTGTTGCGTTTGATTCGCTCCGCACTAATGGGGCGGTAACCCCCAATCGGATTAGAACCAACCCAGACATGCCAGTCCACTTTGAGACGGTAGCGGTTGAGTGCCTGAATGCAGTCCGTTCCAGCTAGCGACCCCCCGACAAAGACCCCAAATACTTTGTCGAAGTGAGGGGTGTCGATGCTCACACCAGTGTTGACTGAGGGCGAGTAGATCAGGCAGTCGATGCCGTCAAGCTTGCCAGGAGCATTGATGTTCTCAATCAGCGATCGCATCCCCGACTCGTTCGAGTTCTCTGAGTTGATGCAGATAATCCGTTTTTCTGGGAATAAGGTCTGGAGGGCTTCATAGAGATCTTTGGAAAACTCCAAGCCGTCACAAGCGACAATCACGCGATCGCCCAAAAATAGCGAGGCTTTAATTTGGCGCACGATGCCAGAGCGATCGCTGCCTTCATGCCAGAAAACGCGTCGATCGCCATTCTGGTAGCGGTTGCGAATCACAAACGGCGACTCGGTGGGATCGGGTCGCATCGCCAGAATGAATTTCAGCGAGACATCGGATAGGTGCGCGTCGCTCAGGACAACGCACCGAGCAGAGTAGGTAAAGTATTTGAGGGATTGCAGAATGGCATGACGATGTTCTTTGCAGGTGCTCGAACATAGCAAGTGAGCGATAAACTGCTCACACTCGTCTAAGAAAATATAGTCGTAAGTATTGCCCTCGGTTTTGAGTTTATGCAAAGAGTCAGCGGTGAGCGACAGCCACTGCTCATGCCACATATTCCAGCCATGATCGGAGTAGATGGCGGTTCCCAGACGAGTAGATAGGTTACGGAGTAAAGCAATTCGGTGTCCTAAGTTGAGAATGCGAGCGTGGGGATGAGCGGGAGCATCCCACCTTTGCGATGAGTATTCATACTCAGTGCCAACCTCGCCATTCAATTGGACAATCTAATAGAAGT
>NZ_PVWG01000076.1:0-13708 GCF_003003695.1 Phormidesmis priestleyi ULC007 | reverse complement strand
CTGCTCTAGAACAAACCTCATCTTATCGTTGATGCGGGAGAACAATCCAAAAGTCCATTTCTCAATCGTGGCGAGTAGACAGTCAGGTCACGGCGATCCCAGATTGGCTCCTCTGGCGAACAATGGTGGACAAACTCTCACCCATGCGCTGTTGCCGGATAGCCCTGCCCGCAATACTGGGACTAATACGCTGATTCCCGATAGAGTGCGTGGTGATCAGCGCGGTAGCAGCTTTTCTCGCATCATTAGTGAACAGGTTGATATTGGCGCTTTTGAAGCGTTGCCTGTGGTTTCGCTCGTTCCCATCGTAATCAACAGTGAGGAGGGAACCGGGGGGACAACTAGCTACCTTTACAACCTCGTCCTCTCAGCCCGCACGGGTATTCCCGTGACCGTTACTATGGAGATTACAGGTGGGACTGCCACGATCGATGACTTTGCGGCTGTTCCTTTTCTCCAGGTAGTCTGGGTCGCGGCCCACGGATCGAAGTCAATAGCAAACGATACGTTGACAGGGGGAGGGGGTCGCGATCGATTTATCTACAGCTTGGGTGACGGCACCAATACCATCACTGACTTTGGTAGCATCGGCAAGTCCCCCAATTCATTTACCCTAGCTGAAGCGGATGTCATTCAATTCCAGGGCGCAGGCTTGACGGCTCGCAATCTCCTCTTAACTCAAGTCGGTGCAAATCTGGAACTCACGTTTGACAGCACTGATACCAAAATCATCTTACAAAACGTTCAACTTGAGAATCTGGAAAATCGATCAAATTCAGGAAACATCTTGTTTGATGGACAAGTCAGTTTTCAGAATAGTGGTTCTGCTGCAACGCTTGCCGCTAAGATTGTCTACAACCGAGGCACCGGAGACTTGCTCTATAACGAGAATGGAGCAACATCAGGTCTGGGTGGCGGTGGACGTTTTGCAACGCTCACAACAAGTCTTGCACTCAGCACCACTAACTTTTTAATTCGACCATAGAAGGATTTACGCTAATTGAGCTTCAAGATGGTGCAACGCTTGTTCAGAAAAATCTTGTGACGCTCATCACCCATTAACTCTAAGTAGCGGTAAAGACTCCACTGTAGGTTGAAGTCAGAGAGGGCTGAAACGCACCTTTAGCCGCAATGTCACCGCTATTGACTTCTAATACCGTCTTTTCTAAATCCCAGTCTCCGCCAAGATTGGCGCTGCCAGTTGGGTTAGTGGATGCTGCAATATCGGCAGTTGTCAGTTGACTAAACTTTTGCATAAACTCAGTGCCGACTGCTCCAGCGCCCACATTAGACCCGTACAGCAAAATGTCAGCGTCGGGCGTGAGAGCAGATGCCCAGCGTCGCAGACTAGCCCCATAAACGTCTAATGAGTCTACTGTTAGCTGAGTTACCCCCAAGTTTAAGACTCCTGCATCACCCGGTGAGATGAGATGAATTGCAGAAACATTTTCAGCGCTTTTTAACACCTTAGTTATTTGAGCAATGCCGTCTCGATCGCCCTCTAAAATCACGACGGTGACTCCGGGACGAACTCCAGCTACCAAGCTTTGGTAGTTTGGCAAACTAGAATCGATGAATGCGATCTCTCCAGTCACCGTTTCAGGAGCAGGTGACGGCACGACTGGCGCAACTCCGATGTCTGGAGGTTGAGAAGTGACAGGATCGGTAGAGAGACTAGCAGTCCTAGAGCTTGGCTGGGGCAAGGATGTGGCGGGCATTCCCAGCGATATTAAATCGTTTGGTGCAACTTGCACTTGAACGATCGGCAAAGACTCAGAAATCGTTGATGAGGCACCCGTATACGGATCACCTGCAAAGGGTTGAGGCGTAAAATCAGTGAGAGACGAAGCGGAAGTGAAGGCTAACCCAACCGCGATCGGGTCGTTAATTTCTCCACCCTTGAGGGTTGGCTTAGTAGAGAGGCTCTCAGACAGGGGATCTGAGGGTAGAGCAGACAGTCCGTTATCAGGATTCATAACTCCAAATTTTCCTTAAGACGTAAAACGACCGTACCTAATAGCGTAGGTACAGTAATGGTCAATACTGCCTCAGTCAAAGAAGCACCCCTAAAATTCAGTTTGCTGAGTTTAAACGGGTGATTCTTCTCACTTCATTGATCTAAGCCGTCTCGTCAAGAATACTGACTTTTCGACGCTGACGATTATTTCTTACGTCCTAGAAAGGAATCTTCCGGAACTATTCGTATAGAAAGCGCTTAACTTTATAAACTCTTTACAAAAATCTCAGTCAACCTGCTCTGTTAACGAACCTCATATTGAGGGAGAGGATGATTGGTTTTGCGCGGTTCTGACGGGTCACGCTTTTGCGGACGCAGCGATCGCGCCTTAGAATTTTCGTCTCGACTCGGCTCTACGGGCGATGGAGGCGATGCTACCAGGACAAAAACGCGCCTTCCATTTAAAATATTGTAGAGATCTTGCCCGACACACACCAGACCAGTGGACTGTAGGGCTAAAATCCGCTCATCTCGCTTTTGTCGGGCTTGCGCCGCATCATCCCAATCTGTCTCTAAAAATACTTCTTGAATAGAACCCATCGAATCCACAAACCTCTTTTGCTGTCTCGCTATACAGCGTAGCGTTTCTTCTTGACCGTGTGGGCGTTATGATTTGAAAAAGCAGCGAATCATGACCATTTGACGTGATCGCTACCCCAAATCCTGTGCTAGGCTAACGTCAGGATTTATTTTCGGCTGTGTAATTCGTGTTCATCAGCGTCTCTCCGAATCTAACTCTCCACACTTTCTTGGATTCTGGAGACAATTTCATGTCAATTTACGTGGGCAATCTCTCTTATGAGGTCAAGCAAGAGGACCTAACTGAGATCTTTGCTGAATACGGAACGGTCAAGCGGGTACAACTGCCGACTGATCGCGAAACGGGGCGGATGCGCGGGTTTGGGTTTGTCGAGATGGGCACTGATGCAGAAGAAGATGCCGCGATCGCAGCATTAGACGGTGCAGAGTGGATGGGTCGGGATCTAAAAGTAAACAAGGCTAAGCCTCGCGAAGATCGAGGGCCGTCGGGCGGTGGCGGTGGTCGCCCCCCTAGACGCTATTAAGCTGATAAGCTAGGAAACTGACGTTAAATCCTCTTGAAGGCAGACCCTCGTCTGCTTTTTTTGATAGAGGTTGTAGTTGATTAAATCAGGAGAACCGATGACTCAAGTGATTCCTGGCGAAGACGAAAGAATTGACTCCGTGTTGCGCCGATTTAAACGTGAAGTGTCTAAAGCAGGCATCTTCCCAGACATGCGAAAGCACCGTCATTTTGAAACCCCGATCGAGAAGCGGAAGCGCAAAGCCTTGGCGAAACAGAAGCAGCGTCGCTTCCACCGCTAACGATATTTTTACAAATCGTTGAAATTTCTCGCATGGTGCCAAATTCTCAGAATTTGGCACCAGTTTTTTGTGGTTGAGTTTTGAATCAAGCCGTATAAACGGTGCCCAATCCGAGTGCGCTTAAGCCTTTGCGATAGGCGATCGAAGTCCTGTCAGCCCGAATGTGTACTTCAGCCAATAATTCTAGCGGCAAATCTTCAGGGTATTGCGCCTCTACGACCTCCTTGTCTTCAGCAAACACCTGATAATTAAATTCATACACAGGTTCAAGCGGCATCTGACGATCGAAGTTGCGGCAAATGGGGCAAAAAACACGAGTTTTGCGCGCAGAAATCGGAGAGGCGGCATTGAGAATACACAAGCGCCCATCGTCTGGGAAGTGAACCGTCAACCGAGCCGTAAACGGAAAGTAAACGTCAAAAACGCGGAGCCACTGAAAATCGGCAGGCGCAAGATCTTGCAGCCCTTTGGGAAAATTGCTGACCGTGCTGAGATATTCGGCACGAACGCCGTTTGCTGTCGGTGTCACATCGTAGCGGGGCACGATCGGGTTATTAGAATCGCCAAAAGTTTCAGTATGCACCCAGGCAAAATGAGCCACGTCGAGAAACCCTTCCATCTGTCTCCCGGCTGCCGCATTCAAATCGACTGCATTGGGCAATATTTGCTGATAGTCGGCATCCTCCCATTCAAAAAAATCGGGTAGAGGATGCGATTCGCCCCCCGCTAAAGAAGTCCAAATCAATCCATAGGCTTCTTTAACTGGATAGGTCTTTAGACAAAGTTTTGGCGGAATGCTGGCACCGGGCTGAGATGGAATCAGCACACAGCGACCCTCAGACGAGTAGTGAAAGCCGTGATATTTACACACCAATTGATCAGACTGAACTTGACCCATGCTTAGTGGAACGCCACGATGCAAGCAGATATCATTTGCCACAGACAGCCCCGCAGTCGTTCGCCAAATGACTAGGCGCTGATCAAGCAGAGTCGCTGAAATCGGCTGGTCTTTAACGTGGTGGCTAAATGCGATCGGATACCAAAATTGAGACAAGATATCCCAATCAGATTCGGCAAACGTGCAGCCTCTCGGATAAGTTAGTTGATCGGTCATGATGGTGAGTGTGCGGCAATGCTAGAGCGTTCAACTCAATCGAGCGTCACTTTGTACAGGATATACAACTGAGTTCAATCTGTTGTTGTGCTTAGTAATACATTGTTGACTTTGGCTGAGAATTTTGACTGTTTTGATCTTGTCTCTAGCGAGGTTTTAGTCGAAACTAAACGACTTCAGACGTTTAAACCCATTAGAACAACTCAGCAGACTTGTTCGCAGGCTCCGATCTAAACCTTTATCCAACCTTGAGAACTTGCTCGGCAGACAAATTAAGGTCTGGGAACAGTGGAGAGAAGATAAGGTCGTTTCCTCGGAACTGGGCAAGCTGGTATTCTCCACTCTCGTCCAGAGTGTAGATGCTAATCGTTGGTTGTTTTGGGTTGCCAATGTAGAGCCGTCCTCCGATCGCAGCATAGTCTACAACCCAGTATTCTGAAACTCCCAACTCACCGTAGTCTGCAAGTTTCGTCAGGTAATCATCTCTCCAGTTGTTGCTAACAACCTCAATCACCATTGGAGGGCAGACATAAGCCGCTGCCGACTTGAAAAGCCCTTTCATTTTTTGCCACTCTGCCTGAGCAAAGACGACGATATCAGGCTTGCGGCTTTTCTCCTTTTTGCCGGGAAGAGTTTTAAACCTGACCTGTTTCAGTCTCTTCGGAACATAGGGGAGTTTTCGATCGCTGCAATGAGCTTTGAGCAGATCGCACAAGTCGTCAGCGACATCTTCGTGGTTTGCATTGGGTTCGTCAACTGGCACAGGAATTCCATCAATGAGTTCAAAACTACGATCGCTGCCATCATCCCATTGAAGAAACTCCTCAAAGGTCATCGGCTCGGCTTGGGTGATCACTGCTTGCATCATGCCTCCTCAAAACGCTCCATCCTCGAACAACGGCACTCTTGGAGCCTTGATCCTATTATCGATCAGCGGCTACTGTTCACAAGGTTCTTCTAGCAGTCATTTTCTTCGCAAGCAGCAATGCTCACCCAGCTACTAGAGCCATCTTGCCAGTGTTCTTTTTTCCAAATGGGGGCGTTGTGTTTGAGGGTATCGATCGCGAACTGACAGGCTTCAAATGCTTCCGATCTGTGGGGACACCCGACTGCAATCAACACGCTAATTTGACCAATTTGCAGCTTGCCAACGCGATGATGAATCACGACACGATTTACATCTGCCCAGGTTTTGCGAATCTCTGCCGCAATTTGCTGAAAGACTCGCATCGCCATCGGCTCATAGGCTTGATATTCTAGTGATTCGACTGCCTTGCCATCAGTTTTGTTGCGAACCATGCCACTCATCACCACGATCGCTCCGTTAGCCTCATCGTCTGCCAATGCGTAAACCTCTTCTAGAGACAGGGGCGCGAATGTGATCGCAAAGCGATCGTGCGGATGCGACTGAATCGGGTGAGACGTGGAGAGCGTCGTGGCAATCATAAAATCAACTTCAGTAAGAGAACTGACTCTATTTTGCACAGATTTTATCGCTTACTGAAGTCGCTTCTTTTCACTGCGATAGCGAATGGTTTCAGCAATTAGAGCCACCGCGCCAGAAGTCACCATTAGAACTACACTAAGCGCATTAATATCAGGCTTAACACTAGTGCGAATGCGGCTAAAAATCTCCATCGGCAGCGTGGTCGCACCACCCCCGGCGGTAAAACTGGAAATCAGAAAGTCATCCATGCTGAGAACAAACGCCAATAAACAGCCCGAAACAATGGCGGGCATTAATTCCGGCAATAGCACCATCACCAACGATTGGTAAGGTGTGGCTCCTAAATCCTGCGCGGCTTCTTCTAAATGCGGATTGAGATTGACGAGGCGAGTCGAGACTACAAACGCTACGTAGGACAAACAAAATACAGTATGCGCTGCGACGATCGTCCACAAACTCAACGGCACTGCGATTACGGCGAGGAATACTAACGTCGAAACCGCGATCGCAATATCTGGAATGATTAATGGTAGGTAAGATACACCCTGATATAACTGTTTGCCAGGAAATTTGTAACGCGCTAATCCCACTGCCATAAGAGTGCCAATGATTGCAGAAATTCCAACTGCACAAAATGCAACCTTCAAGCTATCTGACAACGCTGAGAGAATGCGACTGTCATTAAAGAATTTGACATACCACGATAGCGTAAACCCACCCCACTGAGCGCTGTTGGGCGACTGGTTAAAACTGTAGAACCCCAGCACCAAAATTGGTAGATACATGAAGCCAAACATCAGCACCGAAAACAGCGCTTGCCAGGAGATGCGAATGGGATTTTTAGAGGGAGCTTGCATTTTTGTCGCCGTATTTGATGAGCAGCGCGATCGCTAAACTAACTGCCAAAATTAACACCATGCTCAGAGCCGACCCAAATCCCCAGTTTTGAGTGGCACCCAAAAATTGGTTATAGATCAGTCGCGCTGCCGTCATGCTCGACGTGCCGCCCAACAGTTCGGGATTGATAAAATCTCCTAACCCCGTGATGAACACGAGTAAGGAACCTGCGGCGATTCCGGGGAGAGTCTGCGGCACGGTTACCTTCCAAAATGCTTGCGGAGGAGTTGCGCCTAAGTCGGCAGCAGCTTCTAAAAAGCGACGATCGAGCTTTTCTAAAGAGGCATAGAGAATCAGCACCATGTAGGGCAGCAGACTGTAGGTCATGCCAATCAACACGGCAGGTGAGCGATTGAGTAGATCTAGTGTGGGTAGGTGCAGACTCGTCAGCAGCGTGTTGAGAACGCCCGTCGGACGCAAGATACTAATCCAGGCGTAGGAGCGCAAAAGTGAGGAAGTCCAGAGCGGCAGCACAAAGGCTAATAGCAGCAAATTTCGCCAGCGTTTGGGGGAGAGTAGCGCAATCCAATAGGCGACCGGGAAGCCCATCAGCAGACAGAGCAGCGTCGTTCCGATCGCAAAGAGCAGCGATCGACCAATCACCTTCAGCACATCTGGCTGGAAGATTCGCAAATAGTTATCTAGCCCTGACGGGTTCACAATGTCTCCGGGCTTGATATCAGGCACCAAACTCAGTTGAAAAATCAGCAGTGTGGGAATCACCAACAGCAACGCGAGCCAAATGCCTGCCGGAGCTAAGAGCAAAAGAGCTTGTAGCCACTGAGGGGAAGACGTTTGAACTTGAGCGGGGGCAGAGGGGGCTTTGGTAGACACGTTAAGAGAATTTTGAGTGGTAGAGAGGCTAGTTTAGTGAGGCTATAGCAATCCTGTTTCAGTTGTAAGAGTGGGACAGGCTTCCAGCCTGTACGGGCAAGATGCCCATCCCACCATTCACTTAGGATTGCTATATGTTTAGCTGCTCGTCAGCTTTGTCCAATATTTTTCGTACAGTTCTAGGATGGGTTTATCGAGTGGGGCAAGCGTTTCAGAACGATCGAGGAGATTGTGAGGGGGAAACAGAGTCACGTTGTTCTTTAAATTGTCGGGGAGTTGGTTGAAGGCAGCTTCGTTAGGAGTCGCGAAGAACAGACGCTCAGTGACTCTGGCGGCAACGTCAGGTTCCAGCATAAAATCCATCCAGGCGTAGGCAGCTTCGGGATTTGGAGCCGTTTTAGGAATCACCATCGTATCGCTCCACAAAGAGGTTCCACTAGCCGGAATCACATATTTGAGCTTGGGATTTTGATTCATCACGTTAACCGCATCAGCAGAATAGCCCATCGCGATCGTCAAATCGCCCGCAAGCAACTGATCGCGCCACGCGTCAGTGGTAAACGTCGTGATCGCGGGTTTGAGTTCTTGCAATTTTTCGTAGGCTTGCTTGATCTGCTGCGGATCGGTGGCGTTATAGGAATAGCCGAGCGATCGCAGCGTTGCCCCCATGACTTCTCGAAAATCGTCCATCAGAGTCAGGCGGCGAGTCAATTTATCTTTGTGCTTCCAGAGATAATCCCAATCGGTGGGCGGCTCTGTGAGTTTTTCGCTGTTGTAAATCAGCCCTGTGGTGCCCCAACTCACCGGGACGCTGAAGCGATTGCCCGGATCGTGGACTGACTGCTGAAACCTCGGCAAAATGTTGCGAAGCCCATCAAGACGAGAATGGTCTAACTCGCTCAGATAGCCCAATTGCACCATCTGAGACACTTTATAGTCAGAAGGGTAGATGATGCTGTAAGTCCCGGCTTTGCCTGCTTGAAAGGTTGCTAACATCATCTCGTTAGAATCAAACACATCAGAAATGACTTTGATGCCCGTTTGCGATCGAAACGCATCAATCAAATCTTGATCTACATAGTTTGACCAGGTGTAAATATGCAATTCATCAGCCGCCCCGCGCCGCACCTGATCGGTCTGCACCTTGGCTAAAGTCCAGCCACAGCTTGAAAGCGCCATGCTCGACAACCCAGCGATCGAGGTTTGCAAAAATCGCCGCCGCGATCGAGAAGCGTGAAGAGAACGAGTCAAAAAATCAGCCATGTGATTCATTCTGGTAACGCCAGACAATCATCTGCGCCCCAGTGCAAATAAATCGGCGTATCACTATCGGGAACGTTCAGCGCATTGGGTTGACGAACCGTGAGCTGATCGCCCGATCGTAGCTGCACGACGTAGTGGACATGAGTGCCCAGATACATGACGTGCTTGAGTCGTCCCTCAAAACAGTTGATTGCGTCATCGGGCGGCGAGAAGCTGACATTCACCTTTTCAGGGCGTACACTCACCACCACTGCCCCAGACGTGAGCGGCAACCCGCTGGCATCGGTGGGCTGCACTTTCATTTTCAATCCCCGATCAGTAATAATCCACAACATAGTCGGGTGGGCACCCTCAATTTTGCCGCGAAACAGATTGGTGTCTCCAATAAAATCAGCAACAAACGGCGTTTGAGGACGATCGTAGATTTGGCTCGGCGTACCGATTTGTTCGACTTTGCCCTCAACCATCACGGCAATGCGATCGGACAAACTCAGCGCTTCTTCCTGATCGTGCGTCACTAGCACAAAGGTTACACCTAATTCTTGGTGCAAATTCGACAGCTCCACCTGCATTTCTTTGCGTAACTTGAGATCAAGTGCGCCCAGAGGTTCATCTAACAAAACTACGGTAGGACGGTTGATCAACGCTCGTGCCAACGCGACTCGCTGCTGCTGCCCGCCTGACAGTTGCGCCGGGAAACGGTTGGCAAACCCATCCATCTTCACCAGCTTCAGCGCTTCCTTGACGCGCTCTTGCGTTTCTGACTTGCGGCATTTTTTGATTCGCAGCCCAAAGGCAACATTCTCCCAAACCGTCAAATGGCTAAATAGCGCGTAGTTTTGAAAAACCGTATTGGCGGGTCTGCGATAGGGCGGCACATTGAGCATCGATTGTCCGCGAATCAGCACATCGCCAGCGCTGGGAGTCTCAAACCCGGCAATCAAGCGCAAAGTCGTAGTTTTGCCGCATCCAGACGGCCCTAGAATGCTAAAGAATTCACCGCGTCGAATGCTGAGATCAACCCCCCGAACGACCGTATCGCCGTTAAACACTTTGAATACTTTCCGCAGTTCAACATCAAACCCAACATGGGTGTCAGTTGCTTGCTGATTCTGCGTTGCCGTCTGAGACATAGTGACGATTTCCTGCGGTAATTCCCGGTCTGCGCCGAAGGTAGCTTGCCTGATCCCCGATGAAGATGTTAGATCTAACGTCTGGTCTATCTTACTCGCCCAAGTTGGAGCTAGTCAGAAAGATTGCTCGTCCGTTAACGTTTAGGTAAAGTTATCTAAAGAATAATCACGAAACTATCATTCTAAATCGGGTAGTCAGCCCTAGATTTCCCATCTAAATCGCTGAATTCCCAACTTAACTTAGAATAATCGATACTTTATATCATCTAAATTTTCTGTCTGCACTCACTTTAAAGATGTCTATCGTCAGTTATGACTTTGATTCAATCACCTCCGACTACGATCGCTCATCAAAAACATGCCCGCAGTGTCGGTCGCAAACACCAAGCACTAATGCTGATGTTTGGAGTGACTGCGATCATCTTAGGAGGGTTGGGGGGTCGCCTTGCCTATCTTCAGCTCATGCAAGGTCATCAAAATCGAGAAATGGCAGAAAGTAACCGCATTCGACTGCTGCCCAAACAGCCAGAGCGAGGCAAGATTCTCGATCGCACAGGCAAAATTCTCGCAGGCAGTCGCTTATCTCACTCGGTCTTTTTGTGGCCCCTTGCTCAAAAGAAGGCTGAGTGGAGCCAAACTCTGGCGCGCGTCTCGCAAATTCTCAACATTCCCGTTGCCGACATTCAAAAGCGCTTAGAGCAAGAAGGCTATAATTCGCCCTATCGAGTCCGCATTGCGCGCAGCATCAGTCCTCAAAAGGTCACAGCTTTAGCAGAAAATATCGGCGAACTGGATGGTGTTCAGGTCGATGCAGAAGCCGTGCGGAACTATCCCAACGGTGATTTGGCGGCTCATGTGCTGGGCTACACCGGAGAACTGACGGATGACGACTTTAAAAAGCATCCGCAAGACAACTATCGACTCGGTGACGTGATTGGTCAGATGGGCATTGAATCTGCTCGTGAGCAAGATTTGCGAGGCGAGTGGGGAGGGCAGCAGGTAGAAGTCGATGGTGCCGGAAATGTGGTCAAGATTTTAGGAGAAAAGCAGACTCACGCGGGTAAAGACGTGACTTTGACGATCGACCTTGACCTGCAAAAAGCCGCCGAAACTGCGTTAGGCAATCGCAAAGGCGCGATCGTCGCGATCGACCCAAACAATGGCGCAATTTTGGCAATGGTCAGCCGTCCCGCGTTTGACCCCAATTTATTCTCAACTCGCATCTCAGAAAAACAGTGGGAACGGTTGCAGAGTACAGACCATCCGTTTGTCAATCGGGCGTTGCAGGGCTATCCGCCTGCGAGTACGTTCAAGATTGTCACCACCACGGCAGGCTTAGAGTCAGGCAAGTTTTCGCCCGACACCGTGTTGGCAACTTCGGCATCAATTCGAGTCGGCGGCATTGATTTTGGCGATTGGAACCATGCCGGGTTTGGCCCTCAAGGATTTGTGGGCGCACTCACCTGGAGTAGCGACACCTTTTTCTACCAGATTGGTATGGGGGTCGGTGACCAAACCTTGATTCAGTGGACTCGTCGCTTTGGGTTTGGGCAAAAAACTGGCATTGAGCTAGGCAACGAAGAAGCAGCCGGACTAGTGCCCGACGACGAGTGGAAACAAAAAGAAGTCCATGAAAGCTGGTTTTTGGGCGACACGGTGAACATGTCGATCGGGCAAGGCTTCCTGCAATGCACGCCGCTACAAGTTGCGGGAATGTTTGCGATTGCTGCCAACGGCGGTTATCGCGTCAAGCCCCATCTCCTCAAGGACAACGAAGCTGCCCAAACCTGGCGCGAAGCTCTCAAACTGAAGCCCGAAACCGTTCGGATTTTGCATGAAGGGCTGCATGGCGTGGTGAATGGTGGCACTGCAACGGCGGCGTTTAGTGGAACAGATTTGGCGATCGCCGGAAAAAGCGGCACCGCAGAAGATTTTGGACGCGAGTCTCACACCTGGTTTGGGGCATTTTCTCCGGTCGATAAGCCTAAAATTGTGGTGGTTGCCTTTGGTGAAAACTCTGGTGGCGGCGGCGGATCGTTTGCGGCTCCGATGGTGCGACAAGTGTTAGAGGCGTATTTTCACCCTGATAAAGCGCAGAAAAAACAGGCTGAAGTGGTTGCTGCGCCGAGAGATTAATGATCTATCAGGGTGAAATTACTAGGCTGACAAGCTTCTCCTGACTCCCATAATCTGAAATCTTAGACAGAAAGATTCAGCCAATTAAGTAGTTAGACTGAAAATAGTCCCTACTCAATTTTTTGTACAAGGTCTCGTATATTCGGTACCTGTTTATCTAGTTGAGATTGATTGACGGAAATGTTTCTACCAGCTACAGGTTTTTGACCAGCAGTTAAAGATGCTATTGGGATACCCAATGCACCCGAAACAACTGAGGCAGTGTTGGCATCATTAACTTCATACTGAAACATATCTCTAAAAGCTTTTTGACTAACTGGTGTTGAGGCACTACCAGGATGAATACAGAAAAACTGAGGAGTTGTTTTCCAAACCTCCCATATTTCTTTACCGATCTCACTCACTACAGTTCTGAAGGCAGACGCAGAGGAACTATTCATCTGTGTGAGCCTATTGCCCACATACATATATATCGTGGGTTGCGCCATACGATACCTTTCTGTCTCTAAGAAAAATTCTGATTGAGTGTCCCCAGCATGTCTTCGGATACCGTAAACCAGTGCTAACACTGCCTTGACTGCTCTCTTTGAAGAACCATCAGCAGAAAAAGGAATGATCAAGCGTTCAGCAGCCGTTAGTGCTAACTCCGTGTAAATAGAGAAACTCGGATTACAGTCAATAAAAACACAGTTGTCTTCATCGTTCCAAGAGTTTTGAACATCTACGATCAGATCTCTTATCCACAGATGGACAATGCGCCAAGCGTCTTGTGGACCTGGATTTGTAGCACTTGACACTCTTGAAGATTGTATTTCAAGTTGCTCATCTCCAACCACAAGATATACATTGTTCGGCACTGCGTTGTTGTAATGCGAAACTTGCGTAATGTACCCAGCACCTGAATTCGGAGATACGTATGGACTTAGAATTCGATCTTCAATGTATCCAGAAATTGTGCGTCTTGGTTGCTGTGTATGAATTTGAGTAAGTCTCGCCTCCCCCTGCTCCATACCACCCAAAAGCATAGAAGATGAGTTAGCCTGTGGGCATAGGTCAACTACTAAAACTCTCTTGCGCGGATTCTGACGTGCATATTCTGAAGCTAGCTGAAAAGTTAGGTAGCTTTTCCCCACACCGCCTTTGTTGTTCCATATCGCGTAGATTGCCATTTATCCAAAAATCCTGTTCAGATGTTTACCTCCGAGAATTCTAGACGAGTTTGGTCTATTACTGTTACTACAATTTTTGTAACGTTTTACAACACTTGTTGGCTAAATGCAAAAAACAGTGCATCTAGTTAATGCTATTGTTGAGATACCTAGTTGTGTCCAGCCTAACAATTTGGTTGCAGCAGACTGTTGGTTAGTGCTTGTGGTCTAGCAAAGCTTGCTAGCATCTGCTGAACCGAGCCGTTATGCCGCTAGGTTGTTTACGGGAGACGTTTATTAACTTGAGTGTTGTGATGTCATGAGAGAAAAATAAGACCCGCGACTCGCGGACTACGGATGCGAGAACTGTTTTTG
>NZ_PVWG01000075.1:0-14019 GCF_003003695.1 Phormidesmis priestleyi ULC007 | reverse complement strand
CACGACTCATTTCTGCGGACTACAAAACTATTCTAGATTCACCACATTCTTCTTCTCCTGTCAATGCGTAAGTCCTAAAGCAATCAAACTAAATCCTGTTGCCACTAAAGCTTATTCTTGGCGTGCAACAGCTTATATAATGAGTTTCGGTGCTGGAGGAAGCAAAGATAATCTTAACCTTGCTCTTAATGATTATACTGAAGTCATTCGGCTGGATAAGAACAGTTTCCAAGCTTATGTGGATCGTTCCATGCTTTATAGTGTTCAAGGCGAGAGCGATCTCGCACTTAATGACCTTAACAAGGTAATCCAAATCTGGGAGGATAATCAGAAATTCTCGTCGCAATCGACTACGCCCAAAAAAATCACATTTGCCAACATTTTAAACTCTGAAAATAATAAGACAATTATTGATGCTTATCATTTGCGCGGAAGAATCTATGCTATACACAACAATTATGATAGTGCCGTTGCAGATCTTACTAAAGCCATTGAACTTTATCAAAACAAAGAACGTGTAGATCTACTATCTCAATTCCCTCTTGCAAATAATGGAATTGCTCCTTCATTCGCTAGCCCTTATTATACTCGTGGAGTTATTTACAGTGCTCGAAAGGAATTTGATCGAGCAATTTCAGACTTTACCGAAGCCCTCAAGCTTCGACAAACTCTCAAACTTCCACCGGACGAAAATATGTATCTCATTTATTTCAGTCGTGGGTCTGCTTATGGCTCCAAAGGTAGCAATGATCAAGCGATCTCTGATCTCACCCAAGCCATCAACTTAGCCCCAACTATTAACCCAAAGCTGGATTTAACTTCAGCCTACTTTGTGCGAGGAGCCGCTTACTTCAACAAGGGTGATAGAAGCAATGCGATTACTGACTTGAAGCAAGCCAAATTATCGAATGACCCAGGAATGCGTAAAGGTGCTGAAGATCTACTTCAAAAATTGGAAAGGAATTAATCCGTGTACTGATACGAAGATCGATAAATGCAGAGGTACAGCATCGTATTTTGGTGATCTCGGTGAGGTCAGCTAACAACGCAGTGGAGCGGACAGTAGAGAGTCTTCGTGCTTCTCTCTAGTCTTCTCGCCACCGCTCACTTTAGCCGTTAGCTCGACCAGCGAGAAGCTAGGTGTCCGAAAGCTTCGCCTCCTCGCCCGCGATCGAGGTATCACCGGATCTGCCCGAATGAATAAGGCTGAACTATTGACTCTTCTCGTCTAATATCGCTTCCCATGAGTTCCTGGAGATTCGCTTCATCCAACCTTCAGGAACTCAAAACCTACGTTGTTGCAATCTGGATATCAAAGCATCGAACACGAGTTTTACCAACCGTCGCCCATTGCCTACAATGAACTAGAACGCCCTCGAATTTTGAAACCTCCATGAATCTACAAGAAATTCGTGAACAAGCTCTACAGCTATCACCCGATGAACAGCGATCGCTCATCGACACGCTTACCAAAGCCCTCCAACCTCTGAACTCCCAACCCAAAGAACCTCAGAAAAGAAATCTCTCTCGCCTCAAAGGAATTGCCAAACGCGCAGGCTCCACCCTCAGCGACGATGCCATCACGCAAGATTACACCGACTACCTGACGCAAAAATATTCGTAATGCAAATCTTGATTGACACAAATGTAGTCCTCGACTTTCTATTAGACCGTGAGCCATTTATCAAAGATGCGGAAATATTATTTCAGAGAATTGATGCAAATCAGATTGATGGATTCATTGCAGCAACGACCCTCACAAACGTTTACTACATCGTCAGAAAAGCTGAGGGATTCAAAGTAGCTCAAGAAACAATTGCTCAGATTCTAGCAGACCTTCAAATTTGCCCCGTTGATCGCCAGATTCTAGAATACTCAGTTGCACTCAATTTCCGAGACTTTGAGGACGCAGTGCAATACGCCTGTGCGATCGCTCAAAACGTTGACGCGATCGTCACCCGTGATTCAAAAGATTTTGTTAACTCAACCATCCCAGTTTTGTCTCCCCGCCAGCTACTCGACCAACTTGCCTCAAGCTCATAGCTCTCTATGCAATCTGTTGAAATTAGGGTTATAAGAAAAACATAGAACCCTAATTTTTCTTGAAATCATCGAATTTACGTTCCTCTGGCGGCACTACCCAAAGAGTGCAGTACCCAAACGTAGAAGGCTTGCCCTGGACTTTGAGCGTTACGCCTAAGCGATCGACATCTTTGGTGCAATCCAAGCCAGTCAACAGTCCATCATTCCACTGGATTAAATTCCGAGCTAATCTCCCTTGATCGGTCTTTGACCAGCGCAGCGTTTCAGCTTCTTCCAAGGTCAGTTGTCGCGGTGCGCCGGGAGCAAGTTCGGGCTGAGTTAGTTGAGTGCTTGCCCAACCGAGTCCTGCACCGATCGTGACCATAGCTATACCAAAAGCAGAGATCGGAAGTGCAGCCAGACTCAGTAACTCATCTTTCCACGTCGTGAAGTCGATCGTCTTGGAAAGTCGAGCCGTGGTCTTTAAAGACTTCAGTAGACTGGGATTTCCCGTCTCTTTTAGCAGAGCTTCGACGCTTTGAGTGAGTCTCTGCTGAAGGGATTGGATATTCTGAAGAGTCTGGTTCAAACTCTCCTGAAAGGTCGAAAATTGCTCGATCGAGAGACTCTGGTTCTCCGACTCTAGGAGTGTCGGAGTCAGTGAGGGTTCCCAACTCTGTAAGGTATCGTTCAGTTCGGTCGTTACTTGCTCGAAGTTGATGAGTTGCTGCTGCAACTGACTCAACAACCGACTGCCTTTCTCGTAAGATTGCGCTGATCGCTGCACTTCCTGCGAGTTCAAAACGATCACCTTGAATAGCTCCTGAGTTGATTCCAGAAGCACTCGGTTCGTGTTTATCCATGTGTCTAACTTGTCGCTAATCTTGCGCGACTCTTCGACGGTTGAAATCTTTGCTTCGTCAGCAGTCTGCCACAACTTCCCAACCGCTTTCTGAAGTTCCGCAATTTCTGTCAGGAGCTTGTCATTACTTGCTACCACTGGTTACCACCTCTGCCGATGGCTCTTCTACTTTCGGGTCTGCTGCTTTCTTCTTGCTGGTTGATTTTATGGTTTTTGGGGGAGTTGATTCAAGTTCAGAGGGAGGTAGCCCTAAGTACTGACTCGCTTTCTGCAATTCTGGCAGGCTCAGATTCAGGAAACTGTTCGCTAGAATGCGATCGCCAAAAGGAAGCTGCTCTTTCTCAAAAAAAGACAACGCTTCTTCATGCATAACATCAAACGTGCTGAGTTCGAGCAATGGCAAGTCGATCTCAATGCCGCCTAATTCAAGAAATCGCTTGTGTTCTTCAGATTTTTCCCAACGGCTGAAGTTCAAACCTTCCTGCGCCCACATCAAGCTTCTCACTGCAACGTAATCCGCCTGATCGCCGCAAAACTCCATCATGATGCGGAGGCTATTAATCGTGTTGTAACAGTTGTTGAGAACCGTATCGAAGGTGATGCGGTAGCCGAGATCCTTAGCTAGGTCAAACGCGCCAAATTTCTGCAACTGCTCTCTGGTTGCTTTTCCAGAGGCTCCAGGCATGTCAATCAGCACTACCGTGGGCTTGTGTTGGTCGATGTCGCTAAAGAGTGTTTTCGCCTCAACAGACTTGAGAAAGTTGAGGCGCTTCACTTTGTGCTGACATTCGGTGTGATAGTCCTCAAACTCCGGGTTCTCAACATCAGCATCGTAGGCAAGACAGTTAATGCCTGCTTGTATCAGGTAGTAATACAACTGCCGACAGTGCAGCGTTTTCCCAGTTCCGCCCTTGCCTCCCAAAATAAAGATAATGCGATTGAGAGTGGAAGTCATAAACAATTAGCTCCTACGCTTTTTAGGTCTAGTTTGGATAGTGTTGAATTCTGGCTCAACCCACCTTTCATTTGTGAGCGGCTCAGATGAGGCTATGAGGGCATTAGCAGCAGGTGAAGCAGCTTCTTCGCTGTCATTAGGAATCTCTGCCTGTTGAAGGTCAAACTGAGATGAGTCTGATTCAACGCTTGAATCTAGCTGGCAATCAGGGGTAATGACCGAGGGGCTTGATGATTCTGGTTCTGACGTTGAGCCGCTATTGTCTAGTGTTGTCTCGATCGAGCGCTGCGCGATCGCAGGTGAATCTGTGCCTCTAGAGCGCCGATTTTGCTGACGAGCCGATTTTTTGCGAGACTTAGTTTCTTCTGCAAAATAGTTGTGCAGTGTTTTTGGACTCACATCGAGTCCAATCATCTCCTTCAAAAAGTCGGCAATTTCATCGAATGAGTAACCCTTCTCAAACCTCAGCTTCGCCAACGTTCCGTACATTGCAGACACAGTTTCCCGCGTTGTAAGTTCACGTTTTTGTGTCGGAGTTTTCTGAGGAAGGGCTTCCAGTTTTGAAATTGCATCAACAACCAACTCAGCCTGCACTTTGGCAGCGCTATTGGGTGGTATCAAGTTGCTCATACAGGCAAATCTGCTCATGACCCCAAGGAGGTCATTTAGATCAACACGTTAGGAAACTTCTAGAGCTTTCCTTGACCGCAATTGTACTATCATCTTTCAGGCATTGGGAAGAGCTTTAACTAGCTTTACAAATTTTTTGCGTGGATGGCAGCCGTTCGGAGAGTTTGGAAGTTGTTCCGAAGGTATTTCCTGGGGGTGCTATAAATGATTCATCCGAGGAATGATGCGATAAGTCCCACCTAACATCTATTTCTGCCCTCCTCTAAGCGCCTACCGGAGTATTCATTCCTGAAACAGATTTAGCATTCAGCGAGGCATTTCTACAAGAGTTCCTGAAGGCACTCCCACGGGCTGGTTTCCGGGATGTGCCTTAACGAGAATTCTCTCTTGTGTGCCTGATTTTGCCCTTAGCGAGCCATGCCCTTTGTCCGTACAAAACCATGTCTCTAGAAGTCAAAACTGAGCGATTTGAACTACGCCTCACACCGGAGGAGAAAAAGCGACTGGCAGCTAAAGCAGCCCAGTTTGAGCTTTCGGTGAGTGCATATGTTCGGTGTGTCATTGGGTTTTCTGAACTGCCTCATGAAATCACTGAGATTGCTGAAGAAACCTACTTCAGGTTGGGTGAGGTGCATAGCAATCTCAATCGTGTTGGCTCTAACCTCAATCAAATCGCTGCTGCTATTGGTTCACAGTTGGCCCATCAATCGTCAGATCAACCAATCATTCAGACCCTAAATACGCTCCATCTGGCAGTAGACGAACTGAAGGAAACGATTAGTCAGTTGCGATCGCAAATCGACGAAACACCTCAACCAAAACAACGTAAGCGATGATCGGTAAACAGGTTAAAGGAAGAGACTTTTTAGGATGTCTTGCCTACGTTTTAGAAAAGCCAGGGGCAAAACTCATCGGCGGCAATATGGAGGGCACAACACCTCAAGCGTTGGCGATCGAGTTTGAACAGGTTCGCCAACGCAGCTTGCGGGTTCAGCGCCCGGTCTATCACTGCGCTTTGAGCTTAAGTCCGGGTGAACATTTGCCCGATGAAGCTTGGCGAGAGATAGCAGATCGATACTTGAAAGCAATGGGCTTTCAGCGAAACCAGTACGTGCTGGCGCGGCACACTGATACAGAGCACCACGAGCATGTTCACATCGTTGCAAACCGGGTTCAGCGTAGCGGTCAAGTTGTAACAGATTCATGGGATTTCCGGCGCAGTGAAGCTGTTTTGCGTCGGCTAGAAAGCGAGCATGCATTGGTTACAGTAACTCCAAGCTGGGAGAGCGATTGTGCCCAACCCACTCGTCGAGAGATTGAAAAAGGTAAAACAACTGGGAAATTTTCTGTTCGGCAACAACTTCAGCATCTGATTGATCTCACGTTGAGTCAGGATCGCTCGATCGAGACGATTACCGATTTGAGCGATCGGCTGAAGCAGATGGGAGTTTCTACTCGCCTGAACTGCTTGGTGGACGGTCAACCCAGGGGTATTTCGTTTGAATTTAATGGCATTGCGATCGCGGGTGCAAAACTGGGAAGAGCCTATAGCCTGCCTCGACTCCAGCAGCGATTAGCCGGAGGCGTGCCATCTGTGATTGAGCAAGCGCCGCCCTCAGCAACGCAGCAGATCCGCCGACTACTCAATCAGACGATTCAGCACGTTTCTTCTATTCCGCAACTCGTTGAGCACTTGCAGACATCTGGAGTACCTGTGCAGCTTCATCAATCTCATAGAGGGCAACAGTTGTTGATCGAAGTCGAGGGCAAAACTATCAATAGTTCAAGGCTGGGCAAGCTCTACTGCCTACAAACTTTAAAGAGTCGATTGGAGCATCAGGCGAGGTCTTTACCTGTTTCGATGCGGCAAACGACTGAAACATTATCAACGCCGAAAGCTTTAGCTAAATCTGGGCACTTGAACGCGGCTCGCGAGAAACAGGTTTATCAGCATCTCTATGAAACACTGGCACAAAGAGTACGTAAGCGTAGCAAGTACCAGCAATCTACTCGTGAGGTGGATCTAGAAATCGCCCAATTTCTCCTCCATAGCGGCTCTGACACTAATGTAAAAGCTCTGGTTCACAGTCCTCAAGTTCAGCAGATTAGCCAAAACTCTGGACGTGAGCAGGCAGAAGCCTATGTGCAAGAACTCTTAAAGCTGGCGACTCAAAACACAAATGGAAGGAATAGTCAGCGTGCGAATCCGCTCAACCATGACCTGGATCGATCGCGATAGATGGCAACGATCAGGTTTTCCGTATGGTTTAATTTTCAAGCATACGGAAATAGTCTCCTCTCATACAGATCGGAAAAGCTAAAATATCTCGGCTAAAGTTATTTCTGCTACAATCGCTCCTGCTCACCCTTGCGCTTCGCGCCACTTTTATTCTTTAGATTTCACGATTGCACCACTCTCCAAGCTCAATTCAGAAAAACGAGATCGCCTTCTGCTTAAAATTCCCTAATCAACGACTCATCTCAAAGATCTGTTCAGCCGTCAAGGAAGTATTCGGAAACAGCCTAGAGTCAATCCGATCCTGTCCGCGAAATACTTTGCCTGGTAAGTATTCGCCATCTTCAAGTTGATAGATCATGATCGTCGGCTGTTTCGGAGATCCAATAAACCGAATCCCACCAAACGCCGCATAGTCCACAATGATGTACTCCAAAACGCCCAACTCTTCATATTCAGCAAGTTTTGTGAGATAGTCATCCTTCCAGTTATTGCTGACCACCTCGATCGCTCCAGGCGGTGGAACGTATGCCGCCGCAGAGCTAGAGCTACTCTTCATTCGCTGCCACTCGTCTTTGTCAAATATGACGATATCTGCTTTTCGGCTTTTTTCCTTTTCTCCTGGCTCTGTTTTGAGCCGAATCTGCTTAGACTGACGAGACACGTAAGGCAGGTCATTGTCTTGGCAGTGGCTTTCCAGGTAGGCACACAGCCGCTCAGTCAAGTCCTCATGATTCGCATTTGGTTCTGATAATGGCACGGGAACCCCATCAATTAGCTCAAACTCCCTGCCCGACCCATCGTCCCAGGCTAAAAACTCTTCAAACGTCAGAAGCTTTGTAACGGGTGCGTACATCGCCTTCGCTCCATTGCTGACAGGTACTTTACTCCATGCTATCAAGACGCACTGCTTTATCAATGCATTCTTGCCTATTTTCTTGTCGTTGAATCAATTCCCCAAGCATCGTCGCTTGCTGATTGATCTCGTTGAGCGCTTCTCGCCGAGCGATCGCAGCTTGCCACTCTCGATGACGAACATTGCCCGGTCGCCCCAACGACGGACTGCTAATTTTACCGTTCTTTTTCTCCATCACCAACCGAATGTAGGTATAAGTCTTAAAGTTTTTAGTTTCGTGAGATTCCGCAAGCCAGCACTTTGCTGGAGCAACTCGACCCCTCGATCGAACTGCGTCTTCTAGCTGCTGAAGCCGGAGTCGCTCTGCTTGTAAATGATCACTAATCATGGTTTTATGTGTGGTCTGTACTTCTACCATACGGAAAATTTTCTGTATGGTCAACTCTCAAACCATACGGAAAACTTTTTTGAGTTCTCTTTTGAGCAATGGTCTACCCGTCTCTCTTCATATCAAAATTCAAAGAACTCCTTACCTCTGTATGAGGTAAGACAAGGCTATCCTATGAGCAGAGAGGGCTACGCAGCTTCCGCCACCGTAGCCGAGTTAGATAAGCTTAGATCTATACCGTCAGTGACTACCGATAGTAAATCCCGTTCTAGCCAAGCCTCAAAAACAGCGCCTCTGCCATCATCTAGTCCAATCACTCGATAAATTCGCTCCTGCTTATTTCGCGGTCCATCCTTGCGAATTAACTCAAGCCGTAGCCCTAACTTGCTCGTTAAAATTTGCCTCAGCACGGTGATCGGAGAGGATTTGGCGTTGACTGTGATGCCTAAAACCGCTTTAGTTTTCCAGGGGACATCTTTGAGCGCTTGGGCAAACGCAACAAGCTTAGGGTTAGAATTACGAAGTTCTATCCCAGATAAAAACTCTACTAGCCCTAATTTTTCTAAGACGACAACTTGATGACACAGCAAGGATGAATTCAAATCTGGTGTCCAAATCGCTCCTTCTCCCGCTTCGAGGGCTTTTTTAACGATCTGAGTATCCCGCTGAATCAGGTGATCCCGCCCGATCGACAGGTAATAGTGCAACCGAACTTGCGGATGCCATCCTCGATCGTCTTTCCCGACTAAATCTGGCGTTACGTCAATTCGATATCGTTGCTGAAGCTTGTATTTCCGGGCTTTGCGGCGCTCTGAGGGCACCTTTGACCGTTGGGCTTCGAGCTTGCTTGCCTCTAAATCGGTGATTTCTTCCGCTGCTGCGATCGCAGCACATTCTGCCTGCTGGTTCGATTCAGAGATGTTAGTGAGTTGGATTTTGAGTTTCTTCCGCGTCTTGGCGCTGATGCACTGAGTGGTGGGAATGATGGTGTGCCCTTCGGCTTTGAGTCCCGCTAAAACGGTCGTTCGATAGTGCAGCATTCCGGCGTTGATTCGGGCACCCATCTTGGCCCAAGTTCGTTGAGCGATCGGATCAACGGTGATGTCAATGTCTTCCTGGTCGAATGCCAGCAACGTTTTCAGCGTTGTCCGAACGACTTTAGTTTGACTTTTCAAAAGCGACTGGTGATGCGTGGCACCACTCCCAATTTTGCCAATGCCGTAAGAAGCAATCCAGACATACCGATCCACAGGATCACGCAGTCGTGATAAGGATTGCCGCACTGCGTCCGCCGAGGACACGCCCTGAAAACAGCCCCAGACGCTGGTGAAGTGCCCTTTGATATCTATACTGACCCCCGTTTCGATCGAGGGGGAAGCGATCACCACGTCATACTGCGTCAGAATTTCATTGAGCTTAGAAATGCATCCGTACGCCTCATGAGATGGATCGCTGATGGATTCTGAGTCGATCCGCAGGATGCGTTTTTCGGGGAAACGACAATGGATTTCTTGCTCTAGCCAGGTTTCGAGATTTTGCGTTCCCCACTTAGACGTGCGTTTTTGCCCACTCACTTGAATAAAGGGACGGTTGCCAAGCGCAATATGTTTTTTCAGTCCCATTAGCCAAGTCGTAGGCTCAGACTGGTTGTAGTGAAAGACATTCCAGCCTTTTTCTGGCATCCAATCGTTCCGAATAATCCAGGGTTCAAGCTGATCGCTCACTTCGGCTAATCCCAGAATGAAATCGATCGATAAGTCAGATAGGTCTGCGTCTGCCAGCACGATTCGCCCATGCCCATAGGGTGTCAGTGCATTCTGTATGAGTTGCTTTAACTGCTTAAGGACGACGACTCGATGCTGACGAACCTCGGTGTCCGCCGACAAGGTATGCCAAATCACCTGTTCAGCCTCATCCACAATGATCAGCGGATTCTTCCAGTGATTCGCGTTAAATCGCGCACCAGACTTGGGGTGCAGGGAATCAACGCACAGTCCGTATCCCAGCAGATGCCCGGTTTCTGAATCTCGTAACTCTGTCATGTAATCTAACCCAAAGCGGGCGCACAGAGCCTGCCCTAGTTGAATTCGGTGGGTTAAGACTAAAGTGGGTTGCCCCTGCTGAATGGCTTCTGCGACCCACTTTGTAATGATCTTCGTTTTTCCGGTGCCTTTGGGTGCTTTGAGCGCAACGACACGAGCTGACTGCGGTGCTTTCAACTCTAGCTCGCCCAAGTCTTGGACGTTGACCACACAAGCCGATTTATAGGTCAGTTGGCTGTAATTCAGGATTTCCCACTCTTCCAAAATGGGAGCCGCTGTGTAGATTTCGTCAAAGGCTTGCCGCCCAAGCTCTGTGACGGGAAGAAAACTTGTCCAGAATGCGATCGTGGTGGCTAGTAAGCTCCAAACCGCTTGAAATTGTTGAATGAGAAGCGGAAAATTGAAAGAATTGCGCGACGCTGACGTGACTAGTGACGCTTCTGAAGGCATCTGGATCAGGGCTGTAGCTGTTTTGTGGAGAGCCTCAAGCGTTTGTCGCCCACGCGCGACGACGAAATCATCGACCCCTTTCTCTGGTTCTGGTAAAGCGATGACCCGCACGGTGCAGCCAGCTTGCTCTAGCATTCTACCGAGTCGAGTTGTGGCAAGCTGGACGTGACGACGGGTTTTGATTTTTTGGTCGTAGTCAAAGCAGATATAGACGGGGCGACCAGGAGCACAAAGAACCTGAAGATCCTTAATGAGTCTACGATCGAAGGTTTCTAGCTCCTGCTTATTTTTTCGATATCCGTTGAAAACTCCAGGTAGTGCCACAACTAGGTATCCCAGCGTCATGAGACAGCCAGCTTTTTTAGCGCCCTCCACGATGATGATAAATACAGAGGAGTCGAGCAGCGCGTCGAGCCACTGCCGGGGTCGGCGAGGATCATGCAGCGCGATCACCCGCGTATCGGTCTTGGGAGGAGCTTCGTACTTGATGGGCTTCCCATCTTCGTCAAGGTAGGGGGTATCTGGCTTGAACTGTCCCCATAGCGATCGATTGGCATCCGCGTCATGTGCTTGAAACTGGCTGCGTCGAACCAGATCGTTCAGCCCAATCAAATCTTCGCCAGCACACCACCAACCGCCCATTTCAACATGACGGTAGCGGCGCAGCACCCAATCCACCACGCGACCGTCGTTGCGTCGCGCCAGTTGATCTGAATAAAGCAAATAGCTGTAAGGGGAATCATCCTCCAACGACACAACGTTTGCTTCGATAATTTCTCGGCAAACACCACTCTCCATCCACTCCTGGTAATGCTTTGGAGCGACTGGAGACAAAACTTTTAACTCTTCAAGAAACTGCGACATCGGGATCTCACGTATAAACGTGCAACCGGAATGCAGCGCAGGACGGCTACCATGCCACAAAGTTACCAATACGATTGGTTAGGGATTGAATTTTGACTCAATCCCGCTTAGAATGTGCATAGAAAAGCGCATCCTCGCAACATCTGTTGCTGGGTTTTCGGGGAGCGTGTCCTCGCAACATCTGTTGCTGGACTGTTGAGGGAGGCAATCAACAACTCAGTCGTCGCCAAACAACTTGGTTGATTGTTCTCCGCACTATTTCGACAGGTTAATACAGGGTAAAAGCTCCTCAACGGTGAGGGGCTTTTCAGTTTTTACAAATCTTTACCTCCTAATTTATCCCCAAGACTCGCTGCGAAGGGGAAGTACCTTTATATCTTTCGCGATCCTACCACTAGTGGTGAAAAATCGGTACTGCTAATCCTAAGTACAGGACAAAAAGTTGCCAAAGGAGAGGAGGAAAGGGTTTCATGCAAATAGTGAGTTCACAATATGAAACCCTATGCATCAGATTACTCAATTGCGACAAACATTGCAGCCTCTACTTGGCTGGCATGGAGCACGAGTCGCCTTTCTGTCCTTATTTCTAGTTGCCCTGTTCCAGGTCAAGACGGTGAACCTGGCAGAGGTGGCAACCGGGTTTGCGGGACGAGCGAAAGCCGCCTCGAATTACAAGCGCATCCAACGATTTCTGCGGTCGTTTGAGGTTGACTATGACCAGATTGCCCAACTGGTGGTGAGACTGGTCGGGATTCCGAAGCCGTGGGTGTTGAGTGTAGACCGAACCACGTGGGAGTTTGGGTCAGTGACGATCAATATTCTGATGTTAGGCGTGGGACATCAAGGGGTCGCGTTTCCCTTGTTTTGGCATCTCTTAGATAAGCGAGGCAACTCCAACACGCAAGAGCGCTTCGACCAGTTGGTCGAGTTTCTGTGCGTCTTTGCGCCTGAAGACATTGCCTATCTCACGGCAGACCGGGAGTTTGTCGGTGCCCAGTGGTTTGCCTTGCTGATGGCAGAGCCTGTGACTCGATTTCGCATCCGCATTCGGGAGTCGGAGTTACTGTTTGATGGGCAGAAATTCCTCAAAACCGCGATTGTCTTTCAAGACTTGCAGCCTCAGCAGTCCAAGGTGCTGACACGGAAACGACGGCTTTGGGGACACTGGCTTTACTTGGCAGGATTGCGACTCGATGACGGTTCGTTGCTGGTGGTTGCTACGAATCATGCCCCCTCTACTGCAATCGCCGACTATGCCCATCGCTGGGGCATTGAAACCTGGTTTGGCTGCTTGAAAACTCGTGGCTTTTGCCTCGAAGCCACCCACCTCAAAGACCCAGACCGACTCAAGAAGCTCATCGCCCTGTTAACCTTGGCATTCTGCTGGGCACATCAAGTCGGAGAGTGGATGGTTGAGCAGCGTCCCATCAAAATCAAAAAGCATGGACGCAAAGCTAGGAGCATTTTCCGCATGGGGCTAGATCATCTCCGCCAGATTTTACTCAACCTCGAGACTCGTCAAGCGCAGTTTGTCCAAGTTCTAAAACTTTTGTCCTGTACTTAGCTGCTAATCACATCTATCACCCGATCGCAAACGAGTAGAGGAAAATGATCAGCAAATGCAGGTGGCGACAAACCGCGTGAGAAACTGGATTGCTAATGAAATGGGCGTTGCATAATGGAGGGATGAATTAAGGTCAAGCATCATGCAATGTCCTGAGGGTCACTCGACTCACATCCGTAAGAATGGCAAGCGTAGAGGCAAACAAAATCACATTTGCGTCGATTGCTGTCGTCAATTCCTAGATCGCTACGACCCTTCTCCAGGTTACTCGGATGAGGTCAAGCGAGAGTGTTTGAAAATGTCGGTCAACGGCATGGGATTTCGAGCAATTGAACGGGTCAAGGGCGTGCACCACACCACTATACTCTCCTGGCTGAAGCAAGTTGGAGAACGCCTACCCGATGCTTATGCACCCGATACCGTTCCCGAAGTTGGGGAACTGGATGAACTGGAAACCTTTGTCGGCTCGAAAAAAACAAAATCTGGATTTGGACAGCGGTTGACCACTTCCAGCAAGGGATTTTAGGATGGGTTGTGGGAGACCACAGCAGTAAAACCTTTGAACCCTTGTGGGCAGTGGTGGCGACTTGGCAGTGCTACTTCTACGTCACGGATGGTTGGTCGGTGTATCCCGGTTTTATCCCAGACGGAGACCAGATTATTAGCAAGACCTATATGACACGGGTTGAAGGGGAAAATACACGATTGCGACATTATCTGGCAAGATTGCATCGCAAGACGTTGTGCTACTCCAAGTCAGAAGAAATGCTGAAACACGCGATTCGATTGCTACTACACTATCTCAAATTCTGGGATGTGCCTGTTCCTACCTAATTCATCCCGCCATTCAGCAACGCCATGAAATGATAGTCCCCTGGCTGTAGTGTAAAGGCTGATTTCACCATGTGATCCTGACACTTGTTCTAGATGAGTGACTGCTGAGTTTGAAGCAGCAAGGGCAAAGTATTCATCAATAGTGGCTCTATTCACTATTTGCGTCATTCAACCTGTAACTATTTCTTTCCAAGACGTGTTTGACATGCGTGCTAGGGACTGGCTGTTCCTATTACAATCTTGAGTGTTGTGATGTCGAGGGAGAAAAATCGAAGTCCTTCTATGGCGGGATGAACAGGAGTGAGGAATGCGGGAA
>NZ_PVWG01000074.1:0-14823 GCF_003003695.1 Phormidesmis priestleyi ULC007 | reverse complement strand
TGCCGTGAACCAAATCACGTTACAAGTTCAACGACGACTGGACGCGAAACGCCAAGCGCCCTTCGAGCAAACGCCAGGGGACAGTGTGGCTCAAGCGAAGTTCATCGCTAAAATCTTCGGTGTTGTAGCTTAAGTCGGTTGATGTGAAAGAGTTCTTTGACCCTTCAAAACTTCTTGCAACAGAGCCCTCAATAGTGAGGGAGGGAAGACACCTCCCTTAAAGCTGCTTTTAGGCTTTTATCCGAGGATCGCCCGCGCTGTACCTGAAAGGTCAGCGTCGGGAGAATGCACAAGACCACTTATATCTTTCCGGGTATTTTCTAAGATTGGATGAAGATTGGATGATAAAGTCACTAAACCGCTGAAAAAGTAAACCAGTCATTAAAATGGAGATTGCCTTAAAAAGACTAAAATTGTATGCTGCGAAACTTGCCAACAGGTCGTCCTACAAGCTTTATTCAACGCACTGCGGGTTTCACGCTACCAATGCTGTTAGCAATTACTACACCCCTCTCCTGTCTGGCTCAACAAGGGCTGACCGCCTACAAAGGTTCAACGCATTCGGGAACGCCTTCCAGCCTAACGGATGATGCGTATACCCTAGGACCAGGCGATCGGGTTCGGATTGACGTGTTCAAATTGACCCAACTTTCTGGCGAGTTTCAAGTTCTGGCAGATGGGTCTTTGAACCTTCCCCAGGTTGGCAGCATACCCGTCACCGGGATGACGCTTAAAGAAGCGGCGAATGCTATCTCCGAAGGGTATACCCAAATTCTTAAATATCCGATCGTGAGTGTGAATGTGCTGACCCCCCGCCCGGTGCAAGCTAGCATTTTGGGGGAGGTCAATCGCCCAGGAGCTTACACTCTGACAGAAGCCGGACAGATTCCCACCGTAGCCCGGGCGCTCCGGCAGGCAGGCGGCATTACTCAAATGGCAGATTTACGTCGGGTAGAGGTTCGTCGCCCCCGGCGTTCTGGCGAGCAAGTGATTAAGGTCAACCTTTGGGATTTCCTACAAACCGGTGATTCTCGCCAAGATGTTACCCTGCGTGCTGGAGATGCTATCTTCGTTCCTACCCTCAGTAAAACGAATTTGGCTGAGTCTATTCAACTGGCATCAACTAGCTTTAGTGCAGACAAAAGTCAGGCATTAAACGTTGCTGTTGTAGGTGAAGTTTACCGTCCCGGCCCTCACACCGTCACCGCTTCCGCCCGCACAGGTGCTGCTGGGGAAACTGGGCAAGCAAGTGGTTCTGGAGGAGTTGAGACACCACCCACCATTACCAGCGCAATTCAGATTGCAGGTGGAATCAAGCCTCAGGCAGACATTCGTCAAATTCAGGTTCGACGTTTGACTAAAAGTGGTGGTGAGCAAACTATCGTGATCGACCTCTTGAAGTTGTTAAAAGAAGGAGACGTTAGTCAAGATCTTTTTTTACAGGACAGGGACACCATCGTTGTCCCAACGGTAACGACCATCTCTCCCGCAGAATCGATCCAGATTGCTGCCGCCAGTTTTTCTCCAGACAGTATTCGGGTGAATATTGTGGGCGAAGTGAAGCAGCCTGGAGCGGTTAAGATTCCACCGAATACTCCGCTCAACCAGGCTGTCCTGGCAGCGGGAGGATTTACAACGCGGGCGCGTACTAAGTCAGTCGATCTGATTCGGCTAAACCCGAACGGTACCATTACAAAGCGCAATATCGGCATCAATTTTGATAACCAGCTCAATGATCAAACCAACCCTGCGCTTTACAACGATGACATCATCATCGTGAATCGCTCTGCGTTAACCACTTTTTCAGATAGTGTAAACTCTGCTCTGAATCCTATCAACAACTTTCTATCGTTATTTAGCATCTACAGAATCATTACTGGCAAGTAGGCTCTTACTAAATTTTTACAAAAGAGAAAACGTATTTAGCATACTGCCCCTAAACAAATGGATCCATGAATCAAACGGCAAATCAGACAAAGTTTAATGTATTTCCTCGCTCCAGTCGTTTAGTGGACTGACATCAATATGGAGAACCATCAAAATTCTCAGGCATTTCCACCAGAAAACCGTATTGATCGGCGATTTCAGTGGCTATCGTCAATCAACCCAGCCCACTCTAGCGAAGATGATGAAGGTGGTTTAAGCCTCGGTCAAGTCTTTGGTGCATTGAAGCGACGGTTACCCGTCATTGTTGGAGTAACCACTGTTGTGACCTCTGCCGCAATGCTCAAAGCATTGACCAGTAAACCCGTTTATCAAGCAGGGTTTGAAATTTTGACGAGACCAGTTACTGCGGAAAACCAGGTCATCTCTTCTGTACCTCAAACCCTAAATAGCAACAAGGAAGGACAGCCGCAACCGGAAAAGACTGTGGATGCTACTAAGCTAAAACTGTTGAAAAGCCCTAAATTACTTTCACCGATCGCCGACCAATTGAAGGCTAAGTACCCAACCATTACCGATGATGAGCTGGCCGCCAGTCTTTCCATAACCCCAATTCCCAGCAGTGAAATTCTAGCTGTGACCCTCCAGGGCACCGACCCTGAGAAAGTGAAAGCGGTCTTGAAGCTTGTGGCAGATTCCTATCTCAGATACAGCCTAGAGGAGCGGTTAGCGGATGTGCGACAGGGGATTGATTTTGTGAATGCCCAAGTGCCTCAATTGCAGCAGCGTGTTGATGCAGTTCAGGATCGGCTGCAAAACTTTCGTCAACGGTACGACCTGATCGATCCAGACACAACAGGGAAACAACTAGCAGACTGGACGAATACGGTGGGTCAACAACGCCTTGATACGCAGATCAAACTGAATGAAGCGCGTGCACTTTACAACGACTTGCAGGAATTGTTGCGCCGATCAGACGACCCGGCATCCACAGCGTTGAGTAGCAATACCCGCTATCAGGCTTTGCTGAATCAGATTTTGACGGTAGAGGGTGACCTTGCCAAAGAGTCATCGCTGTTTAAGGACAATACTCCCAACGTTCAAGTTCTTAAAGAGCAGCAGCAAAACCTCATACCGCTACTACAGCGGGAGGGGCGGCGAGTGCAGGAAGAAGTTGCCAGCAACATTCGGGGACTGGAAGACCGCGATCGCATTTTGGCTCAGGCATCCAATCAGCTCAGCCAGCGAGTGAAACAGTTATCTGTCGTGTCGCGCCAATACACCGACATCCAGCAAGAACTAAAGATTGCAACGGATAACCTGAATCAATTTCTGACTAAACGGGAAGCACTGCGGATTGATGCCGGACAACGGAAAACCCCCTGGCAAATTCTAACCCCTCCTGGAGACCCGGTTCCATCCTCCGCCAATGTTCAGCGAACAACCCTGTTGGGCGTAATCTTGGGGGTATTGATGGGGGTAGGCGTTGCCTTGCTATTAGACAAATTGAGCAGCGTCATTCGTGATTCTGAAGAGATCACGGAAATCAGCAAGTTCCCCGTTCTGGGCGTGATTCCATTTAATTCTGAGTTAGAGGAGGTGGAGCAGCTGAGTTCTCTCGGAAAACTCGCCTCCTTTGCCGATATCAGTGGGCTGATGCAACAGATGGGGCAAAAGGTCGGACTCAACAACGGTGCTAGATCTCATGGCTACACCTCCTCTCCTTTTTCAGAAGCTTTTCGTTCGTTGTATACCAATATTCGCCTGCTCGGTTCTGACACCCAGATTCGATCCATTGTCATCAGTTCGTCCATCCCAGGAGAAGGAAAATCTACGATCTCTGTGCATCTCGCTCAAGCTGCGGCTGCTTTGGGGAAGCGGGTTCTGCTAGTCGATGCTGATCTGCGTCGTCCAAGAGTTCATGAGCGACTGGGATTGGCCAATACCTTTGGACTCAGTAACGTCATTTCGCTAGATCTGGAGGTTGAACGAGTGATTCAGCAATCTCCCACCGAAGATAACCTCTTCATCCTGACGGCTGGACAGATTCCTCCTGACCCGACTAAGCTTCTGTCATCCCAAAAGATGCAAAATCTGATGGGGCAGTTTAAGGATGCCTATGACTTGGTGATTTACGATACCCCTCCACTGGTAGGATTAGCCGACACCAAGCTGATTGCATCCAAGACTGATGGCATGGTTATGGTAGTGTGTTTGGGCAAAACAAAGCGCTCAGTGCTGTCTCAAGCTCTAGAAGGAATTAAACCATTCTCGGTTCCAGTTCTGGGGATGCTTGCAAATGGTTCTAGGGAACAAGCCTCTGTACACGATCCCTATTATCACTACTACCCAGTGAAATCAGGGAGTCCATCTATTAGGGAGGAGTCTGTGCCGTCTGTAGTTAAGCAGCCCGACCAATAGTGACCGAATGCAAGACGGTGATTTTATAGAGAGCGATGGATTGGTGATACCTCTAACATGGAAGCTTTAATCCTATTGACACTGATTGGGATATTTTGGCTGGTCAGTCCCCGTCGCTGGCGGCGAGTGATTAAGCTTGTGACGATCGTGGCGCTGGCTGGTTTGATGGTGACCTCTCCTGGGATGGTTCAACTAACAACTTGGGGCTTGACCGTTCCATTGCCAGCGGATAGGGGGGAGCAACCCGATGCCATTGTCGTTTTGGGGCGCGGCGAAGAATTACGGGAGCGTCGCGTTGATCTGATTCATAAACTCTGGCAAGCTGGGCGCGCTCCCCGTGTGTTCACGAGTGGAATGATGGATGCCCAACCAACCATTGAACGGCTTCAGCAAAAAGGGCTTCCAGGCTCTATTTTGAGTGGTGAGAGCTGCTCACGAAATACGGAAGAAAATGCCCTCTATACCGCCGCGATTCTTTACCCACAGGGTGTTCGGAAGATTATCTTGATGACTGACTCCCCCCACATGCTGCGATCGTTCCTACTGTTTCGCAATGTTGGCTTTAAAGTGATGCCCTATCTTAGTCCGCTGCCAGATCAATGGAATTCTCTCCAACAAATTACGGTCATCCTTCGAGAATATGTGGGGCTAATTCAATATGCGCTGATGGGGCGATTTAGGCAACGGTCAACATCCGAACTTAAGCATCCATCCTCTGCAATTCTTGAGAAATTTACTGAGTGGAACTGTCAAGTATGAGGAGCATAGCTGGGCAGCTATGCTCCTTTCAGAAATTTGTTTAGCTGGGTCAAAATTTCGCATAATATTTAATCGTAAAATAAGCGCCGATTATCCTCTCTTGTTCCCGATAGTTCTTATGAACGATTTTCCAGATTTCTCCGATTACCATTACCAAATTGAGAAAGAGCTAGGTCACAACCGGGCAGGTGGACGCGTCACCTATTTGGCAACCGATACAAGCAACCAGCAACCGGTGGTGATCAAACAGTTTCAATTTGCCAAATCAGGTTCAAGCTGGCAGAGCTACGATACCTACGATCGCGAGGTGCAATTACTCAAAGAACTCAACCATCCAGGCATTCCTCGCTATTTAGATGCCTTCCAGACTCAAGACGGGTTCTGCATGGTGCAGGAATATAAGCAGGCAGCGTCTCTTGCAGCGTCTCGTAGTTTCAACCCAGACGATATCAAGCAGATTGCGATCGCGGCTCTAGAAGTTTTGGTCTACCTGCAAAACCGAATTCCACCTGTGATTCACCGGGATCTCAAACCAGAAAATATCTTGGTGAATGCAGCGGGTGATGTTTATTTGATTGATTTTGGATTTGCTCGTGTGGGAGAAGGCGAGGTCGGTGTCAGTAGTGTGGTCAAAGGAACTCTGGGCTTTATGCCTCCTGAGCAGTTGTTTAATCGGCAGTTAAGCGAAGCTTCAGACCTTTACGGTTTGGGAATGTCTCTGATCTGTTTACTGACCCACACGAACTCCGATCGCATTGGCGATCTGGTGGATATTACCTACCAAATCAGCTTTAAGCACCTGGTTCCCAAGCTTAATGTGCATTGGGTAAATTGGCTAGAAAAAATGGTTAACCCTCGCATGAAGGATCGGTTTCCCAATGCCCTGAGTGCCTTGGCTGCCATTCCCCTATCTCCTTTACGTCCACCAGAAGCCCAGTTTAGTCAGTCAACGCTCGAATTTGCCGCAGGTCAATTAGGGGAATTGTTGACTCAAACAGTGACGATCGCAAATCCTATTCCAGAAACCACTTTAGAGGGGCAGTGGGAAGTGGCTCCCTATCCCTACGACCCTCCAGCCGAGCAATACTCCTGGATTACAGTTGAACCGAAAACTTTTGTGGGTAATCAGGTTCGTTGCCGAGTCACTGTCGATACTCACAAACTGATCGCAGGAAAAACCTATCGTCGCAGACTGTTGTTGCACGCCAATACCTTAGCAAAGACCTATTCTCTCAATGTACAGGTGAAAACAGCCCGTATGCCCGTTCCAGATTACTTTCTTTCCTACGGCTTACTAGGGTTGTTAGGCATATTTTTTGCCGGCTTAAGCTCGTCAACTAGTGTGGTTGCTTTGGTCGCAGGCACCATGACCGGATCGGTTAGCTCGGCAGCCATTGGTACCCTAGTAGGCAGTGCTTTGGGATTGGAATGCGCCGCCTGGTTGATGTACTCCTCAGGATGGCGTTTTGGTGCGGCATCCAGTACGCTTTCCGCAGTGATCCTGGGAGGGATCGTACTCACCCAGATTTTCTCCAATGCAGTGAAGACCGTGGTTACTCCGGCAGTTTTCCTAGGTGCAGGCTTAGGCATTGTCAGTGGTGGGCTTGCCGGGATTGCAATCAGCATCGCTGTTGAGAAAATGCTGCTGGGCGGTAGTCAGAAACTATTAGCGCTCACCTTTCCTACCCTGATAGCCATAGTAGGAGTTAGTATTGGTCTGGGATCAACTATTGGGATGACCAATAGTCTGGTTCTACCCCCTCTGATTATAGGTAGCCTTACTCTAGCCATCTACATTGTCCATCTTCAGCTCAAACAGGCTCATTTTTCCCTCAAACATCGAAGAAATGAACGTTTTGTGATCAAACCATAGCCGTTAGTATCGTAAATTTTTCGCGGTTGGCTAGGTTGTGTTGATGATTGCGTGAAGTTGGGATGAATAAGCTAAACGCGATGCTAACCCTTACTCTGCTGTCTAAGGCAATCACTGTGTTCTTTCGTTGAGCACAAACCGCACGAATCTCCTCTCGGACAACTTCCAGATTCTTGGGCGAATTGCTCGAAAGACTTGCCTCATGCAGAAGTTTGATCACTCAAACCCTGACTCCTACGTTCCGCTGTCCCCTAAAACATTACTAAAATTTAAGCCTGAGTAGTTACGTTGTTTCCTTGGTTTACATCAATTAGTTAAAAGGTAGAGCAGTAATGACAGTCAATGATGATGTCCAGTTGGGCAAAAACATAAGAATTTTTCATGTCCATCTCGTGAATCTTTATGGTTGTGTGGTTGGAGATGAGACAAAAATTGGTAGCTTTGTAGAGATCCAGAAAAATGTTAAGGTCGGGAATCGGTGCAAAATCTCATCCCACAGCTTTCTCTGTGAAGGCGTTGTCATTGAAGATGAAGTGTTTATTGGTCATGGGGTAATGTTTACCAATGACCTTTGCCCGCGGGCAACTAATGAAGATGGCAGTTTGCAAATGGAAGATAACTGGGATGTCATCGAGACAATAGTGAAACGGTCTGCATCCATTGGCAGTAACGCCACTATTTTACCAGGGGTAACGATCGGCGAAAGAGCCTTGGTTGGTGCTGGCGCAGTTGTGACACAAAATGTTCCTGCCTACGCAATTGTGGCAGGAGTTCCGGCACGGGTGATTGGTGACGTACGAGATCGCGACAAATCCTCAGCAGAGATGAATGGTAGCTTAGGTGATACAGTCGGTAGACCGAGATAGATATACATTTACTTTAATTAGCAACACGCTATGGAAAGCAACGTAAACATTGGTGTTATTGGCTATGGATACTGGGGTCCGAATCTGGTTAGGAGCTTCTCAGAGATTTCCGGAGCAAAGGTAAGAACAGTCAGCGATTTCAACCCGAAGTTACTGGCAAGGGTACAGGCTCGCTACCCGGCGATCCAAGTGACCACAGACTGCCAGGATATCTTTGAAGACCCTAAGATTGATGCTGTCGCGATCGCAACGCCTGTTTCTACTCACTTCGACTTGGCTCTAGCCGCGCTGAAGGCGGGCAAGCATGTGATGGTTGAGAAACCGATGACAGTTACTAGCGAGCAAGCGCTTCGGTTAATTGACGAGGCGGATCGGCGTAATCGAGTGTTGCTGGTAGATCATACCTTTGTCTACACAGGTGCTGTGCGGAAGATGCATGAACTAGTCTCTAGTGGTGAACTGGGAGATATCCTCTACTACGACTCTGTGCGTGTCAACCTGGGGCTATTTCAACACGATATTAATGTTCTTTGGGATTTGGCAGTTCATGACTTATCTATCATGAGCTATATTCTGCAAAGCAAGCCCTGTGCTGTCTCAGCTACTGGCATAAGTCATGTCCCCGGTGGTCTAGAGAATATTGCCTATTTAACGTTGTTTTTTGAAAACAATTTGATTGCTCATGTTCACGTGAACTGGCTAGCACCTGTGAAAGTGCGACGTACCCTGATTGGTGGCAGCCAGAAAATGATTGTGTTCGATGATCTTGAACCGAGTGAAAAAATCAAAGTATACGATCGAGGGATCACGATTAATGGTGATGCCGAAAGTGTCTATCGAATGCTGGTCGGTTATCGAACGGGGGATATGTGGGCACCCCAGTTGGATATGACCGAAGCGCTACGAACAGAAGGGTTACACTTCCTCCGTTGTATTGAACACGGAGAACGTCCTATCACAGGCGGAGATGCAGGCTTGCAGGTCGTCAAGATTCTTGAAGCTGCAACTGAGTCGATGAAGAAACAAGGTCAACTAGTCGAACTAGATACTGTAGAGGTTGCAGCATGATTCCATTTATTGATCTAAAAGCTCAATACCTGAGCATTAAAGATGAAATTGATACCGCCGTTATCAAGGTTCTAGAAAGCACTCAATTTATTTTGGGGAGCGAAGTTGCGGCTTTAGAAGAAGAGTTTGCCGAGTATTGTAGTGCAGAGCATGGGATTGCTGTTAATACAGGAACTAGTGCCCTACATCTAGCTTTGGTGGCAGCCGGGATTGGTCCTGGAGATGAAGTTATTACCGTACCGTTTACATTTATCGCCACGGTAGCAGCGATCGTTTACACCGGAGCGAAACCTGTTTTCGTAGATATTGACCCGGCTTCTTACACAATCGATGTCACTCAAATTGAAGCCGCAGTTACTGAACGGACAAAAGCTATTCTGCCTGTTCATTTATATGGACAGGCAGCAGATATGGATCCAATTTTAGAGATTGCCCAGCGTCATAACCTGATTGTTATAGAAGATGCTGCTCAGGCTCACCGAGCAGAGTACAAAGGTCGTCGCGTTGGCAGTATTGGTGACATTGGCTGCTTCAGCTTTTACCCTGGTAAGAATTTGGGAGCTTACGGCGAGGGTGGTATGGTGACTACCAACAATGCTGAATTTGACTCTACGATTCGCATGTTAAGAGACTGGGGACAAGAGCGCCGATACAACCATGTGTTGAAAGGCTATAACTATCGCATGGATGGAATTCAGGGAGCTATTTTACGCATCAAGCTACGCTACCTGGATCAATGGACAGAGGCGCGCAGGGCACATGCAACGCAATATGATCAACTGCTGAAGGATTCAACGGTTAAGACTCCGGTTGTGATGCCCTACAGCCATCACGTTTACCATATCTATGCTGTAAGAGTCGGCGATCGCACCGCATTACAACAGAAACTGAGTGAGCAGGGTATTCAAACAGGAATCCACTATCCAATCCCGGTTCATCTGCAACCCGCCTACTCAGACTTAGGCTACCAGCCAGGAGCTTTTCCTTATTCTGAATCGACCGCTAGGGAAGTTCTTTCCCTGCCGATGTATCCAGAACTTACCCCTGAACAGGTCGATGCAGTGGCTCAGAGTCTTCACAGCCTGTCGCAAGGAGCACAAGTATCATGAACGATACCCGTCCTGGGTTAAACCCCCAACGCCTGATTACATTAATGCAGCAGGCGATTCAACGGTGCGATTTACAATTGCAGTCAGCGACTGTTCTAACAGAAGCAGCCACAGGAGCCTATATCGTTACCCCTGTGTTGGCAGCAATGGCAGGAGCAAGCAAAGTTTTTGCCCTGACCAAAAGTACCCGCTATGGTTCTGTAGAACAGGTAAAAGCGCAAACACAGCAACTTGCTGAAATCGCAGGGATAAGTGATCGACTCGAATTCATCGCAGAGAAATCGCCAGAAATTGTAGCGCAGGCTGATATCATCACAAACAGTGGGCATGTCCGTCCGATTGATGCGGAGATGATTGATTGGATGAAGCTAACTGCTGTGATTGGGCTAATGTATGAGGCGTGGGAGTTTAGACCCGAAGATATTGATCTCGCTGCCTGCCAGCAGCGTGGGATTCCCATCGCAGGCGTGAATGAGCGGCATCCAGCGGTGGATGTATTCTCCTTTTTGGGCATCATGGCAGTCAAGCTTTTGTTAGATGCAGGCGTGGCTGTTTACACCAGCAATATCTTACTGTTATGTGATAATCCATTTAGCCCATTCATTGAGCGAGGTCTTGTCAATTCAGGTGCGCTTGCGGATAAAGTTACTAGCCTGTCAGAGGCTCCTCTAGACAAAGAGTACGATGCCATATTAGTGGCGCTGCAACCGCAACCTGAGCCAGTTCTCTCTGCTAATGATGCAACCCTAATCGCAAAGTATTGGTCAGGAGCGATAGTTGCCCAATACTGGGGAGACATAGATCGCTATGCTTTTGCTGCTTACAACATACCGATATGGCCCGAAATAGAGCCAAAGTTGGGTCACATGGGTATTTTGCCATCGCATGTTGGACCGGAACCTGTTGTTCGACTACAAACGGGCGGATTGAAAGCCGCTGAAGCTGCTTGGCGGCAATCTTCTCAATCCAACGCACAAGCGATGAAATTTGTACAACTGCTATAATGGAAGGAGGGTTTATGACAGATATACTCCTGATTGGTCTTGGGGCAACAACCTTAAGTGCTTTAGAATCCTTGCTCCCAAAGTGCAGCGTGCGGGCAATTGTGAGAAATGTAGACTCTGAATCAAACTCAAACGCTTCGGTGCTGAGTTTGGCACAGCAAAGGGGAATTCCTATCTTTTCAGATGTTTCTCAGAGAGAGATTAAAGCACTCCTACTTAAGTTTCAGCCCGAGTGTGTTGTAGTATCATCTTACAATCAAATTCTGCCGTCGGATTTGATTTCACTCTCTACATTTATCAACGTTCACTATTCTCCCCTACCTTATTACCGGGGGCGAGCAAATGCCAACTGGGCGATGATAAATGATGAGCCTTGTGCAGCTATCACGATTCATCGCATTACACCAAAGTTAGATGAGGGAAATATCCTATTTCAACAATTGATTCCAATTCACGGGGAAGATACAATCACTACGCTGTATGACAGATTGAATGAGATTCAGCAACAAGTATTAGGGGATATAGTTGTTAAGGCATTAAATGGGTATGAAGGAGTTGCACAGAATAATGATGAAGCAACTTACTGCTGCACCCGTTTGCCCGAAGATGGGGAAATCAATTGGTCTATTACCACCAGAAGCATTGACTGTTTTATTCGGGCGCTAGTAGAGCCTTTCCCTGGCGCTTACACTTATTTTCAAGGGAAGAAACTGCTCATCTGGCGAGCCGAACCGCTCAACCCCCCTCCGGTCTACGTCGGACGGATTCCTGGTCGTGTCATTGATAGGTCCAAAGCGGAAGGATATGTAGACGTACTCACAGGAGATGGGGTGCTGAGAATTTTAGAGGTACAGTTTGAAGGGGAAGAGAGAACGGCAGCAGCTAACGTAATCAAATCCGTCAAAAGCACTCTAGGGTTACAAATGTCTGATCTTCTAAGGAGAATTCAAACACTTGAGCAAGAAATTGTGAGGCTAAAAGAACATGCAAAATAGTCGCGTATTAATCACGGGTGGTGCTGGTCTGGTCGGTTCCCACATTGCTGATTTACTGGTTAAAGAAGGAGTATCCGAGATTATCGTTCTAGATAACTTTACACGGGGTTGTCTGGCGAATTTGGCTTGGGCACAGGCAAATGGGCATGTAGTGCTCGTCAAAGGAGATATCCGAGATCAAAAGCTCTTGGCTGATGTCATGCAAGGAGTAGATTATCTGTTCCATCAAGCAGCCATTCGGATTACACAATGCGCTGAAGAACCTCGCCTGGCGTTAGAAGTTCTGGCAGATGGCACATTCAATGTTTTGGAAGCTGCTGTCAATGCAAAGGTCAAAAAGGTCGTCGCAGCTTCATCTGCCTCGGTTTACGGGATGGCAGATGACTTTCCTACCACGGAGGCTCATCATCCCTATAACAACCGCACAATTTACGGGGCTGCCAAAGTTTTCAACGAGGGCTTGCTTCGTAGTTTCTACGATATGTATGGCTTGGATTACGTGGCATTGCGCTATTTCAATGTTTATGGTTCTCGGATGGATATCTATGGGGTCTATACGGAAGTATTGATTCGGTGGATGGATCGGATCATCGCTGGTCAATCTCCCTTAATTTTTGGGGATGGCAACCAAACAATGGATTTTGTCTATATCGAAGACATTGCCAGAGCCAACATTTTGGCTGCGAAAGCAGATATCACAGATGAAGTATTCAATGTTGCCAGTGGTACAGAAACGACCCTGAATGAGCTTGCTTATAGTTTATTGAAGGTGATGGGATCGGATTTGAAGCCGGAGTATGGTCCAGAGCGTAAGGTCAATTCGGTGCAGCGTCGCTTAGCAAGTACAACTCAAGCGAAGGAACTGCTTGACTTTGAGGTAGAAATCTCCCTGGAGGAGGGTTTGACCCGCTTAGTGAATTGGTGGCGTGAACAGAAGGAATTGACGAAGGAAGCCAGTAATGTCTAATCAAATCCAGAATATCCCAATTGCTAAGCCTTGGGTTGGAGAGGCGGAAGCGGCAGCATCTAGCCGTGTGATTCTCTCTGGCTGGCTGACTCAGGGACCAGAGATTGCGGCGTTTGAAAAGGATTTTGCAACTTATGTTGGTGCGAAGCACGCCTGTGCCGTCTCCAACTGCACAACTGCTTTGCACTTGGCTCTATTGGCAGTGGGAGTGCAGCCGGGGGATGAAGTAATTACGGTTAGTCATTCCTATATTGCCACTGCCAATAGTATTCGCTATTGCGGAGCAACTCCCGTGTTTGTGGACATTGAGCCACAGACCTACAATATTAATCCAATCCTGATTGAGGACGTTATTAGCGATCGCACCCGTGCGATTCTCGTTGTACATCAGATTGGGATGCCCTGCGATCTCAAAGCTATTTTGGCGATCGCCCGTCAGCATTCTCTACCAGTGATCGAGGATGCAGCTTGCGCGATCGGCAGCGAGATTCTTTGGGATGGGGAGTGGGAAAAAATTGGTAAGCCCCATGGCGATATTGCCTGCTTTTCTTTCCATCCTCGTAAGGTGATCACGACCGGGGATGGCGGCATGATTACGACTAACAATCCGGACTGGGACAAGCAATTTCGCCTCTGGCGGCAACATGGTATGAGTGTGCCAGATACGGTGCGGCATGGTGCCAAGCAGGTGATCTTCGAGTCCTATCCGATGTTGGGCTATAACTACCGGATGACGGATGTTCAGGCGGCGATCGGTCGTGAGCAACTCAAACGCTTGCCAGAGATTGTGGCACAGCGTCGCTACTTAGCAGAACGGTATCACCAAGCATTGGCAGATATACCCGAATTAAAGTTGCCTACCGAACCCACCTGGGCGCGGAGTAATTGGCAGAGTTACTGTGTCCGGCTACCGGCTCGTTGCGACCAACGACAGGTCATGCAAACGATGCTTGATGCCGGAATCTCGACCCGGCGTGGCATTATGTGTATCCACCGGGAACCGGCTTACCAGCAGGAAGGTTGGTCATGTGGAATTACGGAGAAACCTTGTCAGTGTAAGCCAAGTCAGTGCGATCGCCTCATTGAAAGCGAATACGCTCAAGATCAGGCTATCTTGCTACCACTTTTCTACCCAATGACTGAAGCTCAGCAGGATCAAGTCATTCGTTGTCTAGCAGTAGTTGTTTAACTCAGATCTTGCACCAGTCTCAACAAGGGGTTGCCAAAAAGCTCAAAGTCTGAAAGAAAGGGCGTAGAAACATTTCAATGGGACGGTTATGGAAACCATCTTGGAACACGCCCAAGGATTAGTGTACGCTCTACTCGGATTGATGCCTAGTTCCGATCAGAAAACCAGCTTCAGTGCGCTACTCGGACTGTTTTTAGATGCGTCCGGTCATGCTTTGCCCCAACATTGCCCGATAAAATCTGCCAGTGCGTTGAGTCGATTTCTAAATATCTATGGGTGGTCTACCCGGTCGGTGCTGCGAACCACTCGCCAAACGGTGCTGAAACAGATGGCACAGCATCTATCCCGTTCTGACAGTCCGCTGAAAGTGATCATGGGAGCATCTCACCTTTGCGATGAGCATAACTACTCAATTCAATCAGCCAACCCTGAGCCAAGGTTGAGAGCGCGTGAAATCGCCATTGAGATAAGCAGAGCGGTGCTTCAGCCCTTGAGGCACATTGTGAGCACTCCACTGTGCCCCTGAAATCTTCAAGCGGCGATTGATTTGTTTCACTAACGATTCCACTGCCCCCGACCCAATCGTAACCCCTGCCTGTTGCAACGCTTGGTAATCAGGAATTCGGGTGCGATGGGTTTGCAGGTAGGCAATGAATTTGAGGGCTGAGTCAGTGGCATCGCGCAGCAA
>NZ_PVWG01000073.1:0-15692 GCF_003003695.1 Phormidesmis priestleyi ULC007 | reverse complement strand
ATGAGCTAGGGTTTGAAATCATCGTCAAGCCCTTACCATTCTTGCCTTATTGAGACTGCTGCAAGATGTGAGTCAATGATGATTCAGTTTAAAGACTCATTAGAGGAGACAACTAAGATGAAATTGCTATCCAGCGAATATGTCACACTGGTTGAAGTGCTAGGGCGAACCCGATCGTTTGAGGAATTTTCAACGATCGCTCAGGCAGCGGTGCAACGGCTAGAGTCTGAAGGAGTCAGGGCACTCGTGAGCATCCAGTTCTATGCTAATCCTGACTCGATCGAGGTTGGCGCAATTCTGACCTTTGCCGATCGCGCTGCCATGATGCAGCACATCAACATGATTACGGCGTGGGAAGAATTCAAACAATTCTTCAGCAGTGTCAAGCCGATCGATGTGCGGGTCTATGGCAAATTGAGCGTCGAAGCAGAAGCATGGGTGCGGCAGTTCAACGTCGTAAGCAAAACGTTTGAGAATCATCTGACTGGGTTTGTTCGCTGAACTGTTCGCCAAACAAGCTAAATTTGGCGTTGCTGAATGCAAGTATGAATTGCCCTCCTCACGAAGTGGGGCTTCGCGGATTCATGCAGGAGGTCTAATGGAGGACAGCATGAGTTGGAAAATCGAAGAAGTACAACAACACTTTAACGATCTGATCCAAGCGGTTAATCAGAGAGGTCAGAACGATTTCTGAAAGTCATGATTGATTTCTCAGAGCAAATCAGATAAAAGTAAACGAGCAATGCTGTTAATCATAATTTGATGATCGATCCACTATCTACCACTCAATATTCGATCGAAGAGGTGCTGCGACAACGCTGGAGTCCGATCTCGTTCTCAAACCAAGCCGTGGAACCAGAAAAATTGCGGAGTATGTTAGAAGCGGCGCGATGGGCCGCTTCTTCCTACAATGAGCAGCCGTGGAGCTATATTGTGGCGACTCAAGACAATCCAGATGAGTTTAGTCGGCTCTTAAAGTGCCTTGCTGAGGGAAACCAAGTCTGGGCGAAGCATACCCCAGTGTTGATGCTCTCGGTGGCAAAACTAACCTTTGAACGCAACGGCGTAGAAAACCGTCACGCGTTTCACGATGTGGGTGCAGCCTCGGCCAATCTCGCGATCGAGGCAGCGGCCCAAGGGTTACTGATCCACCAAATGGCAGGATTTGATGTTCCTAAAGCTAAAGAGACTTACGGCATTCCTGAGGGCTATGATCCAGTTGCCGCGATTGCGCTAGGCTATCTCGGAGATCCACAAACCCTATCTGAAGCGTTGCAGCAGCGACAATCATCGCCGCGCACCCGCAAATCTCTAGACCAGTTTGTCTTTACGGGTCACTGGAATCAGACTTCATCGATCGTCGGCTAACCCTGTTTAGGAATTTGGTGAGTCAGAAATGGGTCGATCGCTGTCGTTTACTCTACTCAAATGGCTGATTCGCTGGCAGTTTCCGTCAGTGCTGCGAATGACAACGATGCAACTTGCTCAAGCACTAGACGAGTCTGCAACGCCTGCTCCTGTGCTTCTCGATGCCCGGAGTGAGGAAGAGTATGCAGTTAGCCATCTTGACCACGCTCAACTTATTACGCCTAGTTCTGATGCAACATTACCGGGATCTCTTGGAGAGATGGCAAAAGATACTCTGATCGTAGTTTATTGTTCCGTCGGATACCGAAGTGCAAAGGTTGCCCAACAGCTTGAGCAAGCTGGATTTCGGCAAGTTTTTAATCTAGAGGGTGGGCTGTTTGAATGGGCAAATGAAGGACGATCGATGGTGAAAGAGGGTCAACCTACGGCCCAAGTTCACCCTTATAATGCCACTTGGGGAAAGCTGTTAAACGATCGATCGGCACAGCGATAAAGATATTGAGCAGTAATCGTGAAAGACGCTATGACCTGGACTGGCTCAGAGTTTTGGCAGTGTTGCTCCTGATTTATTTTCACACTGCCGCCATTTTTTATAAAGGCGATCTAGGCGTGTTTTATGTCACGAATGCAGTCACAAGTCCAGCGATGGAAATTTTTATCTTGTTAGTGCATCAGTGGCACATGCCGCTTTTTTTCTTTTTATCAGGAGCCGCTACCTGGTTTTCTCTAGAGGCTAGAACTTCCAACCAGTATGTCAAAGAGCGATTTCAACGACTCTTTATCCCGTTTGTATTTGGTACGCTGGTTTTAGTTCCGATTCAGGTTTACTATCACGTACTGATGACTTCAGATGATCAAAAATCTTATTTTCAGTTTTATCCCCAGTTTTTTAATGGCATTCGTCCTAGTGGAAACTTTGAATGGGCGCACCTATGGTTTATTGTGTATTTATTTGTGTTTTCTCTAGTGGCTTTGCCCCTGTTTGTTTATTTGCAGCAACCTCCCGGACAGCGTTGGTGTGACTGGTTAGCGACAAAGCTCGATCGAGCGAACACAGTTTTCTATCCAGCACTGCTTCTAGCCATAATTGAAGCAACATTCCGCCCTAGATGGATCGGCTTTCAAAATCTTTATGACGATTGGGCAAATGTGTTACTTTATCTGTCTTATTTTGTTTATGGCTATATCTTTTGTAGCGATCGTCGATTTGGGCAACTCCTCGATCGTCAACGATATTGGGTGACTGGTGTCGCGATTGTCGGTATGGCAAGTTTGTTAGCGTTATGGCTTACCGATACCGCTCCCGATCGAGGTTACTCACCCGCTTATATGATCTATCAAGCATTTCGGGGCTTTAATTCCTGGTGCTGGGTGTTAATGGTATTGATTCTAGCGAGATCTCATCTGAACTTTAAAAGCCGTCTGCTGCAATATGCAAATGAAGCATCTTACCCATTTTATATTCTTCACCAAACTGTAGTCGTTGCTATTGGATTTTACGTAGTGCAGTGGAATGCTGGAGTGTTAGAGAAATTTATCGTCATCAGCACAGGAGCGCTCTTAGCAACGCTCGTAACCTATGAATTACTCATCAGAAGAATCAACATGACTCGATTTTTATTTGGGCTAAAGTCAATATCATTTCAACCTCAACTGAAATAACTTAGCAATATGGCTCGTGTTGCAATTATTATTCCAACTTTCAATGAAGCGGGCAATTTAGGACGATCGCTGCGTCATCTAAAAGGGCTAGACCCGCCTGCGTTTGAAGTGTGGGTGGTCGATGGCGGCAGTCAAGATGAGACTGTGGCGATCGCGCAGGCTGCCAGTGTGCAAATTCTTGAGTGCGATCGTAAAGGGCGTTCAGTGCAAATGAACGAAGGTGCAAAAGCTGCAAAGGCTGATATTCTTTGCTTTCTCCATGCGGATACTTGGGTGCCAGATGATTTGATCGCCGTGATTGAGCACACTTTAACAGACCCTAAAATTGCCTGCGGTGGATTTATTGCGTTAATGTCAGGTAAGCAAACGACTCGCTGGGGCATTTCGTTGCACAATTACTTAAAAACCTATTACGCGCCGCTCCTGTTTAAACCACACCTGTTCTTTAAAGGATTGCGCCTGTTGTTTGGCGATCAGGTGATGTTTTGTCGGCGATCGGACTTTTGGGAGTGTGGCGGTTTTGATGAAGCGCTCCCGATCATGGAAGACGGCGATTTGTGTCTTCGCTTAGTCAAAAAAGGACGAATTTATCAGGTTAATCGCGTGGTGCAAAGCTCCGATCGTCGAGTCGCCCGTTGGGGTAGCCTGAAAGCAACTGCGATCTACCTCTACATCGGCATTTTATGGGGACTTGGCGTTCCTGCTGCCTATCTCAAACGATTCTATGAAGACATCCGTTAATCGGCATTGGGTCTTATGATTTGAACTCAAATTCATCTGCCAACTCCCACGGGCCACCTCGATAGTGCCACAGCAATAACCCTTCTCCCGATCCCTCAATAGGTTGCCACACTTGAGAAAGCCGCTCATATAGACCGCGCGCTTCGTCAGATGTGACCTTGTTTTGAATCGTGACGTGCGGTCGATAGCCTTGCCTGTCTTGGGCGCTCAACCAACCACTCCAACCCTGCGCGAGTTGGTTTCGCACTTGGATTAATTTTGGACTCTCGATTTCTATGGCAACTCCTCCACCCAGCGATCGCAGCGTCGGAAAACGTACAGACAATCTTGAAGTCTGTTGGCAAAGGGTTTGAAGAGTCTGCCGAATCGCCAATTCCTGGTCGCCCGGAAGGGCGTGAAAGAGCGTCACATGTGCCGGAAGAAAGTTGCGCTTGGGTGGAAAGTGCTGCTGACGCAACAAATTGAGACTATCAAAAGCGATCGCGTCTAGCTTGAGCGTCAAGACGAGAGGCGAAGGAGTGGAGGGTGAATCGGGCGATCGAGAAGACAAAATCTGCACTCTATAAAATCTAAATTTAACGAACGAAACAAGACAACACTACTCCTTTAGGAGAGATTTTCTTCTTTGTCCTCACTCAAGTACAGAAATTCGGTAATGCTAGAACTTCTTCCCATTCTGAACTTACGTTTATAACATTTAGAGTTGCGTTTACATTCACATTTTTATTTGCGTCATCTTTAACTGCATCAAAAGATAATTCGTACCACATAAAAAGTTAGCCCTGATGTCGTAACCAGAGCTAACCAGAAGAGAGTATTCAGTATTGCTGACGTTTCCTGTGTTCGTGTCGGTAATTAGAAAGACCTCCTGAATAGGGTGTTTCAAAATACGTCAGCATAGTTCAACCCATAGAATCTAGTAATTGGAAAAACCTCTTGGGTGGGGCTTTCTCAACCACAACTTTCTTTGCTGGCTCCAGGATAAAGTAGCCGTCAACAGCAGATGATTCTGGAAGTGCTGTAATTTTCTGTTCAAATTTAGACGGGGTGAGTTCTTGAACCTTTAGGAGTTCGTACTGAGAGACGTATCCCTCAAATACTTGACTTCTAGCAATCAATTTTCTGATTGATGGAATGACCATTTGCTGCTCTTTTTTCAGTCCTATACCAATGTTTTTATTTAAGCCTCCATTTATCATAGGAAATACGCTTTTCGCGTACCAAAACTCGTCCATCTTGCCGCGTAATTCATCAATCCACAGGTAACCTTTAGAGTTTTCGTTCGCAAAATCTAACCACTCAACCAATTCAGAGACGGAAACAGAATTAACGTCAGAGACGGAATTAACGAAATCACTAGCTAAAAATCGTTCTGAGTGGTTTCCAATCAAAATTTCTCTAGCAATACGTCGTCCTTGCCCTTGCCAAATTTGATTTGCCTCTTGTGCTTCATGATGAGCAACCTCTAACATCCCTAGTTCAGCCGTGCAGCGAATCTGGGCGAGTGCAGTCAAAGCAAAATATTCTTCACACGCCATTGCTGTTTCGATCGTTGTCGCGTTCGCTAGCAGTTCTTGATAGCGCATATTGATTTCGGTCAGCGTTTGTCGAGCGTTGTGCAGAATGGTGTAGCGATGCTCGGTGGGCGTTTTGTCTAGCTTGAGTAAGGAGGCGATTGCGGCAAAGAGTTTAGCACGTTCGCTGCTTGCCAGAAACTGTTGAATCGCTTGAACGTCTTTTTGGATGTCTTTGAGCCTGCTGTCGATCGTGTTGAGCTTTTTGTTGATGGCAATAAAGCCAACACAACTCACTGCAAGCCCTAACCCGGACAGTACGGCGGTGCCTGTGGCAATTTGAAGAACCTGTTGAGTCGTTTGAGAAAGTGTTCCAACTTGTGTGGAGAGCGCCGCTACTTGATTAGAGACTTGAGCAATCTGAAGGGTGTTAGCTTGAGCAATATTTTTCAACTGAGACATCTGCACACTTGCGACGATGCCGGGAATGAAGTTGAGTCCTGGAATGAAGTTGAGAAATTGTGACCCCGCTGGAAGTAAGTGACGTACAATTTGCCCAGCATTTTCCGTACCACCTGCCCAACGGATGACACCGCCGTAGAGTTTGTATTGCCCAGCCACTAAACCCATTAGCACATCCGGCGGAATCAGCCGTGCTACTTCCCAGCCTGGAAATACCATTATCTTGTCCTCGGTTAATATTGAGTTCTGAGCAACACTTTGGCTACTCATAGCACTTAGTGTTCACTGTCCATCGCAATATCTAACCTGTAAAAATCCGATTTTTTAACGCAATCCTCGCTGTTGCAGAAGTTTGAGCAAAACATCAGGAAAATCGGTAATCAGACCATCCACGCCTAAAGCAATTAGTTGATCCATCGTTGCCGCATCATTGACCGTCCAGGGAATCACCGGAAAGCCCGCTTGCTGAATCTCTTGAGTGGATTGGATAAAATCTTTTGACTGAGGCAGCAGCGTCTCAAAGTTGGGAGAGTAGCGATCGATGAATTCTGCATTTTTGAGCAGTTCTGCCAGGTTGCCGCGATAGCGCCTAAAGTCTAACCCTGCCAAAAACGGGGAAGCGATTCCGGCTTGAGAGAGCAATGTGCCAGGTTTGCCTCGCTTTTGTCTGACCAGCGCAGCAGTTTGAATCTGAGAATCTATTTTCTTAACTGCCAGCAAAACGCGCCAATCAAACGACTGAACGGTGACGCGATCGAAGACTCCATAATCCCGTACCAGATTGACCACGCGCCGAGCAAACACATCGGGGCTAAAGGTGTCTCGCGATCGCAGCGGGTTGACCTTGCACTCGATCGTATAGCGCACCTGAGAGTCAGGAAAATGCTGCATCTGATGCTCAAACACTTGAGCCAGCGAGGGCATCTTTTCACCTGGCACAAGCTGCTGTTGAGGAAACTTCACTGGGTCGGGGTTGAGTGAGCCACAGTCAAAGCCCTGCACATCGGCAAAAGTCAGTTTGCGAATCAACAGTCGAGGATAGCGACGTACAGACTTGCCATTTGGGTGCAGACAAAGCGCTGAGGAGATTTCTGGATTGTGAGTGACGACTAGCACCCCATCTGCTGTCATGCCCACATCAAGCTCTAGCGAATCGACCCCCAAGCTCAACGCCAAATTAAAAGCAGGCAAGGTGTTTTCGGGTAATAGCCCACGCGCACCTCGATGCCCGATCGCTTCAAATGTTCGATCGGGTTTCTCAGTTGGCTTAATCAGTTTACTGCTATCAATTAATGGTTCGATCTGAATGACCATGTGACTCCTCCCTCCATTGTGTTCTCAGACTACCCAAGAAAGGTGAACTATACGTTAAGCCTTTGAAGTAAATGACAGCTTAAATTCAGCAAATTGCAAGTGTAGTGATCTGCAATACGTTCTCAACGAAGCTTCTCTTTCCAAAGAGAGAGACCTCGATCTGCGAGGGATGAGATGATAGATTTCGGAATTAAAATTTATCCCAATTCTTGAGCAAAGTTTAACTTGGCTCTGAAGAGTGAGTGAGTATGATGGCTGCAAACCTATTTACCAGGTCGAGCGATCGCTGCTGGTTTTGAGTGCCAAGTCTCGAAACTCTGACGATCGATGTCTAGCAAAAAATAGGCACCTTCAGAAAATCTCTAACCGTTACGCCTCCTCCCACAAAAGCACCATGAGCAACAAACCTGAAACTCAATTCCTTCCTCGTTCGGCAGAAGCCCCGACGACGCTTGACTCTCTAACTAGTTACGATCGGGCGTTTAATTTTGAACAGTGGGCACAGCAAGTCAGACCGCAGTTGATTGCCGCACTCAATAAACGCGGGACAAAATAGTCACGATCGAGTCGATCAGACTTGTTTTAATGCGCTTTGCCCGCTCCCAGATATAGTTCACCGACTTTGGGATTGTTGAGCAAATCAGCCCCACGCCCTTCAAACCGATCGCGCCCCGCTTCTAACACATAGCCTCGGTCTGCCATCTCTAGCGCTTTGCGGACATTTTGCTCGACGAGTACGATCGCCGTTCCGCTTTGATTGATCTGTTTGATCTGCTCAAAAACGCTGTTGACGAGAATGGGAGACAAGGCGGCTGAAGGCTCGTCTAATAAAAGCAAACTGGGTTGCAGCATCAATGCCTTGCCCATCGCTAACATTTGTCGCTCCCCGCCAGAAAGCGTCCCGGCTCGTTGGCGGCGGCGCTCTGCTAAACGAGGAAACTTAGCAAAAATCTCATCTTTGAGCGGCTGTAGTGAGACATCGCGAACAAACGCGCCCATTTCTAGGTTTTCTTCGACGGTTAAAGAAGGAAAGACATTGGAGATTTGAGGCACATAACACATGCCCTGGCGCACAATCTGGTCAGATTTTAGCCCTGCAATGCTCTCGCCCTTAAAATTAATTTTGCCCTGATTGGGTGTGAGCAACCCAAACACCGCTTTTGCTAGCGTCGATTTTCCGGCTCCGTTGGGGCCAATAATCGCCACCAACTCACCCGGATAGACCTTGATGCTGACTCCTTGCAAAATATTCAGGTCTTTGATGTAGCCAGCGTAGACATTTTCGACTTCTAGAAGCGGGGCAGGGTCATTCATAAGTCAGGTCAAAGGATTACTGAGGGGTGTTTTGCAATTCCGGTCGTTCTTCGGGCACGATCGCCCCTTCAACCGGGCAGACTTGCAGACAAATTCCACAGTCGATGCAGGTAGAGAAATCGATCCAATACCAATCGGTGCCCTTGGTGTTTTTGCTCGGGCCTTCGTGAATACAAGCGACTGGACAGGCATCGACGCAATCGGCGACCCCTTCACAGACATTGGTAACGATCGTATGAGACACAAGTTTTTTCCTACTAAATATTTGAGTGAAAGCATTCACTAAGAACACTTTCTATTATCGCTAAGTCAGGATTTCATCAACTGGCGAACCGTCCACATCCATCCAAACAATTTGGGCAATGCCGCGACGACGGGCATAGTCTCGGATGTCTTCTCGACTGGTGCCACTGAGATCTAACTCAACCTGCACTGGGTGAGCCGATTCTCGCAGTTTTTGGGCGTGGGCAAAGGCGATCGCGTGGGTCTGCGAAGTCTCTGACACCACTAACCAATCGCTAGCAGGAGTCTGGTGAGGCAGTTGCCCAGTGGGAATGAGCATCTGGTGCAGTTGCTCAATTTGCAGCGAGAAGCCGATGCCGGGAATGGGCTGCCCCTGGGGATGGAAAAGCCCTAAAAGCTGATCATATCGTCCGCCTTGCCCTAAAACTTTTTGCCCTGATGGGGTGTTGCTGGCGACTTCAAACACGATTCCGGTGTAGTAGTCGAAGGTGCGAATCAGGCTTAGATCCAGCACAATCGGGATCTCTACATCTCCCAGGCGTAAACTGAGGCTTTCTTGCAGCAGCTCGATCAAAGATTTGAGATTGTTGACTGCCTCTCGCTGACTATCATCTAGATTTAGACGGCTGACTCGTTGAATTACATCGGCGGGTTTGCCTCGCAGATCGAGCAGCAGCAACGCCCGATCGTGCAATTCTTCAGACAAAGGCAGCGATTCTAAAGACATCCGATCGAGCTTGGCGATCGCATATCGAACTTTATCGCGCAAATGGGCAGGGAAGGGAGAGAGCAGCGATCGCGTCAAGTCTGCTTCACCCAAAATCAAGCTCCAGGAGGCAGAAGAGTTTTTTAGCGGTTCCAGTCCTAAATTATGGAGACAGTCAATCAGCAGCAGCAAAATCTCGGCATCTGCCAACAACCCACCACCGCCGAGCAGCTCGACCCCAGCTTGATAAAACTCCTGTTGACCGCTATGACTGCCTTCTGGGGCACGGCGAAACACATTGGTATTGTAGTAGAGCCGTTGAGGATAAGTGGCACCCGCCATCCGAGTCACGGCAGTGCGCGCGATCGAGGCAGTCAATTCGGGACGCAACCCCAGCACTTCATCATCCAGATTATTGAGTTGAATCACGGTCGATCGCTGAATTGCGCCCCCTGCCATCAAGGTATCGAGCCGTTCTAACGTAGAAGTAATGATGCGGTGATAGCCCCAGCGCTGAAAAACCTGCTGAAGCCGATCTTCAATCCAGCATTTTTGAGCCACATCAAGGGGCAATAAGTCTCTAGCCCCGGCTGGAGGTTGGTAAACCATTATTTTTTCTTTCCACTAAATAAGCCGCCAAACAACCCGCCACCGTCAGGTTTATTGCGATCGGACTTGTTATTTGCAGGTTTAGAGCCAGATGCTTGAGAAGCAGTTTTATTCGCCTGTTGCTCTAGATATTTCTTGCCTTCTAGAGCGGTCGGGTCTTCTGGGTTCACGGTCAACGCCTTGTTGAAGTGAATCTTTGCCATCGTCGCCTGTTTTTGCTGCAAATACACCATTCCCATTAAGCTATGACAGCGGCAATGATTGGGGTCAATTTGCAGCGCGTCTCTCAGTTCTAAAGTGGCTTGAGCATAGTTGCCTTTCTTCATAAAGCCTTCTGCCCGACGATAATATTGCTCAAGTAGAGATTCTCGCTGCTCTTGGGCTGAGGGAGGAGTCGGCGTAGAACTGGGCGCAACGGTCGATGCTGGTGCTGCTGCCGTGTAAAGCGGTTTTTTGGGTTCACCGATCGTGCCCTCATTGGTGCCTTCTTTTCTCGCCAAATAGACTAAATTTAGCTCACTGATCTGGGCAATCAGTTCGAGAACTTGGTCGAGATGCTGATATTGACGATCGGCAAGGTCTTGCAAAGCAGTCCGATAAAAGTAGTCAAGATTGTTGGCAGTCAGCAATTGCTTGGCTAAACTCCCTAACACTTGCGTGTGGGTTTGGTGCCGCATCGCCCCCTGCCCTTTGAGCTTGAGCAAGACTGCGTGATCAGTGCGGCTGCGCTCTTGAGAAAGCTGTTCCCAGGCGGGGTTGACCATTTTTGAGAGAAATTGACCTGCAAGCTGACGATCGCGTTCGCCCTCCAATACTCCACTGTCGGGATGCAGACGACGGGCAATTTTCAAATAATTCTTGCGAATTTCCTTAACGTCTGCTTCGACCGACACCCCCAAAATTGAGTGATAGTCGGAGAAGTCTAACATGAACAGACCTCGTTCAATTTGAAAACTCATGGTACGCTAGTCTGCCTGAGTAAGCTCTTTATGATCAGTATCTGCTTATTTTATGGGATCTTCTGACTTTACCTGCACTAACTCTTGACTAAGACGATCGTGAATTTTAGAGTTTGTGGCTAAGAGCCGCCCCGACTGAAGGTTGAAGGGAGTGCGATCGTAGGCTGTGACGCTGCCTCCAGCTTCTTCAACCAGCACCACCCCGGCTGCCATATCCCAGATCGATAAGCCGCGCTCCCAATAGCCGTCAAATCGTCCACAGGCAACATAAGCCAGGTCAAGGGCGGCGGCTCCGTCTCGCCGAACGCCTTGAGTCAGATGAGTCAGATGAGCAAATTCGGCATAGTTAGTGTCGGGCGTTTGGTGACGATCGTAGGCAAACCCCGTCACCAGCAGACTTTTACTCAGTTCCGCAGTTTGAGACACCCGAATCGATCGCCGATTGCACGTTGCGCCTAACCCTTTTGCGGCTCTAAAAAGCTCTTGATGAATCGGGTTAAACACGGCTCCCACTTGAGGAATGCCATCAATCAGCAAACCGACAGACACGGCAACAAAGGGATATTGATGGGCATAGTTGGTCGTGCCGTCGAGCGGGTCGATCGCCCAAAGATATTCACCACCAAGGCGACCTAACTGTCCCGATTCTTCTGCCAAGATTGGGTGGTCAGGCACATGGCGACGCAAAACCTCCAAAACGGCAGCTTCTGCGGCTTTGTCTGCCTCGGTGACTAAATCGCCGGGGCGACCTTTTTCTTGAATATCTTCGAGCTTGCCCCAATAAATCTGCAAAACGGCTCCTGCTGCTAAAACCGCTTCGGTGGCGATGTCTAGAAAGATTTGAAGCTGTTGGGGAGAATGAGAAGACATGAATTTAAGCAATGGAGACGAGGAAAGTTTAACACTCACTCGCGAGTATCTGGTTCTCCTGGAAGTTGACGCATCGGATCTTGAGGATTCCAGATGCCCAATCCTAAAATTCTGGCGCGGTCTTGGGCACGACTGAGACGCAGTTCATATTTGGACTTTAGAGACTTAGAAACCGTTGTCAAAGCGTGTCCTTCGGCGACGAGTTTTTCATTTAACAGAATGCCGTTTGACCAAGCGTAAACCGATCGCTGTCCTTGGTCAGTGCGGGCATCTGACTCCAGCACCACCGACTGATTGCCGATCATTTGCTCTAGCTGAGTTTTAGCCGCGTTTCCCCAAGGCTTTTGAGCCAGACTTGGCACCGCGATTCCGGCAAGTCGAACCTGTTCGCTAATGTCTGGCTGTCCGGGAATGCCTGTAAGTTCAAGTTCTTGACCGCTCAAAACTTGTTGAACGGCAACCGCCTCTCCTTGTGGAGACGTTGCTCCTTGACAGCCCCATAACAGACCGAGAAAAATCGGCCAAACAATCAGCGATAACACTCTTTTCCAAATGTTCACGGCTAACCGTCTCATCTTGCTCCTATTCTTCGTCAAGCGGCAACCCCCGTTTAACTCGACCTTTGCCAAAATAGCGCCCAAATTGAAGTTCATATACTTCGTCTTCGTCTTGAGTTTCAACTTCTAGATCCGATCGGGCATAGCTGACACAGAGCAACGCATATCCCTGACGCTGCAATTCGACAGACAGCCCGATCGCTTCTGGCTGATAGAGTTCCCCCGATCGGACTCGAACGGCACAAGTGGTGCAAGCCCCATTCCGGCACGAAAATGGCAACTCAACACCCTGGTTTTCGGCGCTGTGGAGGATGTAGCGATCGTCGGGCACCCGAAAGGTGTGGTAGGTATTTTTTTGACGGTTATAAACGCGGATGGTATGAAACTGAGTCATAAATTCGCCAAGATTCTTGCTCCCTTTCCAGTATGTGACAATTCTGGTAATATAAGGAATCTGTGACTGGGAATACAGCACAGCCTTGGAGAGATGGCCGAGTGGTTGAAGGCGCAGCACTGGAAATGCTGTTTAGGGGTAACTTTAACGAGGGTTCGAATCCCTCTCTCTCCGTTCTAGAACCTAGATATGGCAAGACTTACAGGAGACCCTCGAAATTTCGGAGGTCTCTTTTTGGTCGATCGGTTAGGTGATTTTGGTTGATTGAACTGTTGCATCGGTGATCTGTCCCATCTCGGCGGGGCTGAAATCTAGCAGGACGAATCTCGGTCTTATATTTCTCGGAGTCAGCAGAAATAGCCCGTCAGAATACAGATCACCCGTTGCCGTAGTTCGGGCTAGAACAGCAATTCCGCCTGCTGCAAGGCTGATTTTAAGAAAACCTCCTTCAACTACATCAATTGCAGTGTGCTAAGGATTGTCTTCAGTGTCAGTAAATAAGCTTTGCATTCTCGTCCGCTATTTGCGAGTTTCCGACAACCTTCTTCAGATAGACCGTTAACTCGTTCAGCGTCATTTCTGTGGAAAGAAACCCAATATAGTTGTCCGGTCTTAATAACATGCTAAAAGGATGATTCACACCAAAGGCTTTTGCGACTTGCGGATCAAGCGGGATCGCGTTGAAATCAACAAATTCGGCATACTGGCTTTCAAGTTCCATTTCCAACGATCGAACCTCGCTTTGTTCATTCGAGAACATCAACCAATGAAACTTCGGTTGATGCAGTTTTTCATAGATGCTTTCGCCATCCACTCGAAAATACGGCATCCGGTCTCCGGCTTTGACCCTGAACTTTTTATCCGCTGTGTGTTGGCTGAGCGAACTGCGGCGATACTGAATCCCAATTTGCGACAACATCGGAAAAATGAACTGCTTAACCGCATCGAAACTGAGGATATATTGGGCGACAAATGGTAAAACGTTCAGGCGAAGAAAGGCGAGAAACCCTTCCGAGCCTGCGGCAATCTGAAACGCTCGATCGGTCGTTTGCAAAAGATGCTTGGCATTCTCTAACCGTTCTTCGCTGTAAGTTTCCAGAAGTTTTTTGTCTGCCTTGCCTTGCAGCACCAGCGCCAGTTTCCAAGCGAGATTGTAGCCGTCTTGAATTCCAGTGTTCATGCCTTGCGCTCCGACAGGCGAGTGAATATGTGCGGCATCGCCCGCCAGAAAGCATCTGCCTTTGGAGAAGCGACTGGCATGGCGCGTGTGGACTTTGTAAGTGGAAAACCATTCGACAGCGTGAACATTGAGGTCGAGGTTTGTTTCTTCCTGAATTCGGCGATCGATTTCTTCGTACAATACGTCGCCTTCGTCCTTTGCAAACGTTTCGGGGAATACACCGATAATGCGATAGCGCTGTTCGCCTTTGAGCGGAAAGAAAAGCACAAATGAATCTGCCGATAGACAAACGTGCAGCGCGTCGTGGCTCAGAGTCCAATCAACTTGGGCATCGGCGACATAAAACATCCGATCGAAGGTGCTTCCCTCAAACGTCAGTCCGAGCGTGTGTCTCGTTGGGCTTTTTGGGCCATCGCAACCGACGAGATATTGTGCCTCGATCGTTTGAGTTGCGCCCTCTGAAGTAATCACTTGCGCTGTCACGCCCGAATCGGTTTGCGAGAAACTTTGGAGTTCGGTTTGCCAGAGAATTTCTTTTCCATGACTTTGCAGATAGTTGTAAAGCAGTTTCTCGTTTTTGCTTTGCTCCAACATCAGCACATAGGGATAAGGACTTAACCCCGCTCCAATGTTTGACAAGTGCAGTTCGCCGCGCACGGTGCCACCGGACAGCAGACGCACTTTCCCAGCGATCGTGCCTTGTTCGACTGCTTTCTGTGCTAAGCCGATCTGCTCATAAATCTCGATCGTACGAGCATGAACGCCGATCGCCTTGGAATACGGTGTTATGCCTTCGTTCTGATCCATCACGACAAAATCAACGCCGTATCGAGCGAGTTGACAAGCGATCGAAAGCCCAGTCGGACCCGCCCCGATGATGACAACATTCGTTTTGATTGTAGTTTCCATGAGTTTAGATGAATGAATTCATCGTTAAACAAAAGATTGATGGGTCGCATCTTTGTTGAATTGCTTCAACTTTTCTGAATTCCGAATCGCGTAGATAGATTGAATATAGCCCTCCCTGATTTCAAACGTCATCACACCCTGGATACCATTTTCACCCCGAACGAGAATGCTAGGTTGTCCATTGATCTCAACTAAGTGAGCGCGATCGGTGGGCAGCCGTTGGCGCTGAATGGCAAACAGAAATCGAGCCACTTGCCTTGCGTCCAAGCGTCCATGAACTGCACAGTAATTTGCTCCTGCTGTTGATGGGAAACCGGAAAACGGGGGTGTCGAGTCGTGATGGGTTGGCGCGATCGCTTTAAAATCTGCCGACAGTTCTCAGCACTCTTGCCCACAATTTGAGCAATCTCAGGATAGTCATACTCAAACACCTCACGCAGCAGAAAGACGGCTCGTTCGATCGGCGATAACCGTTCCAACATGACTAAAAACGCCATTGAAAGCGAATCAGCTAACTCAACCTGCTCGGCTGGATCGCTGCAAAGGCGCGTGATCGTGGTCGCCAAGTAGTTTTTTGCAGATTGCATATGGGATTCTGAAATCAGGCTGCCCGTTTGACCCAAATTTTGCAGGTGCGACAGCTTGACATCCAACACAGTATCTCGCAGTTCCCCATCGGGTAATCGCACCCCTCAAAAATTCAGCATTCCAAAAAACTAAAAACTCTTGTAGAATACATCGCAGTGATGAAGTTGTGCCCCGAAGCCTGATTTAGCAGATCAGACTCCGAGGACTTCCATCCCTAGTTAGGACTAGTAACTCAGGAGGCGTTCATGATTGTACACCGTCAGCTTTGCTATGGGATCTTGAAAGGCTGGAATCAAGATCCT
>NZ_PVWG01000072.1:0-16439 GCF_003003695.1 Phormidesmis priestleyi ULC007 | reverse complement strand
ATACCATCTTTCACGGTTGTCATCAGGGGTCACGACCCACTCAGCCTTCATCTTACAACTGATTTAGGATTGCTATAGCTGCGGGCATAGAGATAAGCAACGGGAATTGCATCTGTGCGGGGATTGAAATCGTCCATAAACAATTCCACTGGCTCTTCAATTTTGAGCAGGGTCAGTTCAGGCAGAGACCGCACTTCTAAACACAGCGTCTGACCATCATATTGTTTTTCTAATAGCCCTAAGGCGGCCAAACGATCGATCATCATCCCGGCTGCTCGATCGCTGCCCCGTTCTTGATCTCCATAAAATAATTCTGCCGCCTCTCGGTGAGTGCAGGCGATTGAGCCTTCAGGAGGCTCTAGACTACTTAACGGCTGAGGGATAATTCCTTCTAGCTCTTCTTGCTGTTTAAGAAGTAAGTAAGCCCAAAGTCTGACAAAACACTCTGCTCGACGACGAGTCAACCCGCCCCGTTTTTGAAGCATGGAAGCATAGAGCTTTTGACGATCGAGCGGGAATAATTTATCTAGGAAACTGGGGTTCATGGGGGCAGAACCATTCTATGAGAATGAGAATAAATTTAGAAAAAGACCCGATCGGGTGAAGCGTTTATGAGACAGTCGGCCGATAATTCGATACATAACCTATCAGATGGGCTTTCCGTAAGCAAGTAGGCTTTAAGAAATTGCTTCAATAGTGGTTCTAGTAGAATTGCCTAGGGGACTGTGAATGGGTATTTCTGATCAACCCCTATCAGTCTATGTTGAAATTATTCAACACTCATCGGTATTAAGCCGCCAATTTAGCAGTCATCGTCTGACTCTAGACTTGCGTGCTCTTAACCCCATCGTTAATCTCGCGTCTGTGACTGTTGTTCTAGAGTCATGTTATTCCCTAAAGGTGGAAAATCTCGGAAACTTCATACTACTTCAGGTTACTTCACCCTCTTTCAGGTTGCTTGGATCTACGCCACTATCTTAGACAGCATTACAGGCTACTCATTGCAGGTTCAGAGTCACAGGTAGCAAGATAGCTCCAGTGCTTGAGGATTTTGCCCCATGACCGCCCCTATATTTGTAGCGCCTCCACAAATTCAGTTGCCAGTTTGCTCCCGGTCAAATTTTCGATTGTCTAAGCGTGACTTAGAGAATACAGCCTCTCTTGTGCGCTCTTCCAAACGCCCAACGCCCATTGAGTCAAAACCTCTAGAAGAGAATACTCCTTTAGAAAGCTTTGACTCAGAAGCGCTTTGGGGTCGTTTGGTTGAGTCAATGCCGGGGGGAGTGATCGTTGTTGCCCAAACCCTTCGACCCGTCTACACAAGCTCAAAAGCGACGCGTCTTTGTCAGCAGCTAAGTTCAGAAGAGGGTCATAATGCCAGTCTTCTGGATGTGGTGACTGAGGTCTGTCATCGGCTACTCAAAACAGAATCAGAGCATAGATTTCTCGTTGCAGAATATCAGGGACATCGAGGACGCAGCGTTCGCTTGCGGGCGAGTTGGTTGTCTACTAATGCACACAGTTCTAACGTGGGCAGTGATCAGCCATACATTCTCGTTCTGTTAGAGGATTGTGATGAAGCGCTGAAAGAAAATCTGTGGATCGATCGTCAAAAATATGACTTGACCGATCGAGAAGCCGAAATCTGGATGCTGTTGCGGCAGGAATACACTTATCAAGAAATTGCGGACATTTTGCAGATTAGTCTTAACACTGTGAAGACTCATGTGAAAAACGTTTATGCCAAGCGCAGGAGTGTAGTCGGGCAAGGAAGAATTTGGTACTCCAAATAAGTCAGTTGCCCAGCTTGAGTTAAACCATTACCCAAAATGCATGTTAGAGATCAAGGAAGACTCTAGACTTGAGACGGCTATGATCTCAAGTCTAGAGTTTCGGCTTTTAAACCGTCGATGGCAAGGTCAATGGAATTTCTTTCGCAGGTCGTAACTTATAGCCCCGCCTATACGCTAGTTCCAACCTATGAATGCTTTAATCGCTGTACTTACTGCAACTTCCGATCCGATCCGGGCACGAGTCCCTGGTTAACACTGGTTGATGCAGAAAAAGTTTTGAACCGTCTGAAAAATCAGGGAATTATTGAAATTCTTGTCCTGAGTGGAGAAGTTCACCCTCAAAGCGCGCGACGAACAGATTGGGTGCAGCACATTTACAACCTTTGTGAACTGGCGCTTGCAATGGGATTTTTGCCCCACACCAATGCAGGGCCTCTCAGCTTCGCAGAAATGACGAAGTTGAAGGAAGTCAATGTATCAATGGGGTTGATGCTAGAGCAACTCACGCCAGAACTTCTAAAAACCGTTCATCGACATGCACCCAGTAAATTGCCGGAGCTGCGATCGCAGCAGTTAGCCTATGCAGGAGCGCTACAGATCCCGTTTACGACCGGGTTGTTATTGGGGATTGGAGAAACAGAGCGCGATCGCTGGGAGAGTCTAGAGGCGATCGCTCACATTCAAGAACGCTGGGGAAATATTCAAGAAGTTATTTTGCAACCCTACAGCCCTGGACAACAGGAATCTTGGGCGGGGTCTGCATTTCAGCCAAAGGATTTGCTAGAGATGATTAAAGTAGCACGTCAAGTTTTGCCAGAGACGATCGCCCTGCAAATTCCTCCTAATCTCCTGCAACCAGAGATGTTGATGGCTTGTTTAAAGGCAGGAGCCAATGATTTAGGCGGAATCAGCCCTCACGATGAAGTTAATCCGGATTATCCACATCCGCAGGTGCATCAGTTAACAGCCAGGCTCAAACAGGCAGGGTGGGAAGTGGTTCCCCGGTTGCCCGTTTACCCGCAATATGATGGATGGCTGCCGTCTCAATTGCAGAAAGTTGTGAGTGAGTGGCGATCGCGACTGCAATCTAGCAAACACAAGGAACCCTGAGAGTAGCTCATTTTGAAACCTGTATGATTTCAGGAAAAAATACCCGGACAGAGTTTGAGTGTTTACTACAAGCTCGCAATGATCACCCAGACCAGAGTGCAGAGATTGATCAGCAAATTCAGGAGATATTTAGCCACACTTGCGCGATTTTTGTCCTTGATATGTCTGGCTTTTCACAGCTCACGCTTCGCCACGGAATTTTGCATTTCTTAGGAATGATTCGCCGCATGAGGGTGATTAGTGAGCCGATCGTTCTGCAATTTGAGGGTAGAGTGATCAAGCAGGAGGCAGATAACTTATTTGCGATGTTTCCCGATGTGATGTCGGCGATCGCAGCGTCTTTCTCGATCTTAAAAGACTTGGCAGCAGTCAACACTGGTTTACCAGATGAGCAAGATATTTATGTGGGCATCGGCATTGGGTATGGTGAAGTGCTAGTCGTTGGAGATGACGACCTCTATGGGAGCGAAATGAACTTGGCTTGTAAACTCGGCGAGGACTTAGCCCGACGCAGCGAGATTCTGCTCACCCAGTCAGCTTTTCAAGAAGTACAGCACCATCCCGGAGTTTGGGAGCCACTCGATTTATCAATCTCTGGAATAGCCTTGGTAGCACACAGAGTGCGATCGCTCCTCGGAGTTTCGCAAATCGCTTAGAGTGATCAAACTTGGGCAGAGCTAGTCACTGCTAAGAACTCTCGCACCTTCTGAAGATAAGTTGGCGCATCTTCTAGCATCGGAAAATGCGCCGTATTCGGAATCAAAAAATATTCAATCTTGTCATTCAGTTCGGCTGCATAGCGACCCAATTCTGGCGGAATGATGATGTCATATTCTCCAGAAACCAATAGAGTCGGCACCTTTAGTTGAGCAAACTCATCAGGCATCACTTCAGCCGCCTTTTTGCTGACGCAGGTAAAGATCGTTCCTAATGCTGCATCGTAGTCTGCCATTAGAAAGTCATCTAGAAACGCACGACTAATTTCACCAGAAAGGGGACGGTGTAGAAACCGCTGCATAAACAGTCGATCCATAAACGGCAGTTTATAGAGCCAGCGAGGACGATATTTGACAACATAGCCCCCAAATTTGTAGAACGCATTGAAGGATTTTTCGTCATATTCAAAAATGCCGCTACAGGTGAGGATGGCTCTCTCGACCCGATCGCCGTGCAAATTCAAAAAAAATGTTCCCACCGAAGCGCCCATCGAGTGAGCATTGAGATAAATTTGCCCTAGCCCCAGTGCGTCTAATAAACTCGCCAAGTCTTCTGCATAGCTTTCGAGTTCATAGCTGAGTTCTTCTTTCGTGTCTGGAGGTTGAGCGAGAATCGGTGTTTCTTGGTCGTTTGTCCGTGAGCGACCAAACCCGCGCATATCGTAGAGTAAGCAATCAAAGGTGTCAGAAAGCGCTCTAGCTGTGCTTTCCCAATAGCGTGAAGATCCACCCCATCCGTGAATAAAAACCATGACGGGTTTTCCGGTGGGCTGAGGCTGCCCAGATGTCACCCATTCGTAATAGTGCCTAAATCGATTAACCGTTGCGTATGCCATCTTAGAACTTTGAATTTTAAGGATTGAGTTTTAAGTTCAGGATTTGTTGACTCAAAACTCAAGACTTAATTTTAAGCCGATTCAGGCTTCGGAAGCGATGAAGGGTGTACTAAAAGCTCGGCAGTAGAGCGTTTTTCGACCATCTCACGAGTGATTGAGCATCGAGTCACATCCTTTCGAGAAGGTAGCTCATACATCACATCTAGCATCAATTCTTCTACGATACTCCGAAGCGCTCTGGCTCCAGTCTTACGGCGATAGGCTTCTTGAGCGATCGCCCTCACAGCATCTTGCTTAAAGTCAAGCTGCACGTTGTCCATCTTCAGCAGCTTTTGAAATTGCTTCACCAGGGCATTGCGAGGCTCAGTCAGAATTTCAGCCAATGCGTCTTCATCCAGCGGGTCAACAACTGCCATGACTGGAATCCGCCCGATGAATTCTGGAATCATGCCAAACTTCACAAGGTCATCGGGTTCAAGATGTTTGAGAATGTCGGCAGTGCGCTTGTCTTTAGAGGGCTGATTATCTCCGCCTTGGACAAAGCCCATTGATCGCTTGCCGATTCGTTGCTCAATCGACTTATCTAATCCAACAAACGCCCCACCGCAGATGAACAGAATATTGCCCGTATCGATTTGAATGCAATCTTGGTAAGGGTGTTTGCGTCCGCCTTGAGGGGGAACGTTTGCAACTGTGCCCTCTAGCATCTTTAGGAGAGCTTGTTGAACCCCTTCGCCAGAAACATCGCGAGTGATGGAAGGATTTTCACTTTTGCGAGCAATTTTGTCGATCTCATCGATATAGATGATGCCACGTTGTGCTTCTTCAACATCTAAATCAGCAACTTGCAGCAGGCGGAGCAAAATGTTTTCTACGTCCTCACCGACGTAGCCTGCCTCAGTCAGCGTCGTTGCATCGGCAACAGCAAAGGGCACATCCAAAATTTCTGCCAGGGTTTGCGCCAAAAGCGTCTTACCACAACCCGTCGGGCCGATCAGCAGAATATTAGATTTTTGTAGCTCAACCGAGTCATCAGGAGCCGCTTTGCCGCCGCTACCATTTTTAGTTTGAATGAAGCTAAGACGCTTGTAATGGTTGTAAACGGCGACCGAAAGGACTTTTTTTGCTTCGTCTTGACCGATTACCTGCTCGTCGAGATATTTTTTGATCTCTCGCGGCTTAGGAATCTGGCTCAAAGAAATATTGGATGATCGCGCTCGGCGCTTTTCGGGCGCTTGCTCTTTGCGAGGCACAGGCTGAGGAACTGCACTAGAGTCGAACAACTCCTCATCTAAAATTTCGTTGCACAAGTCTACGCATTCATCGCAGATGTAAACGCCTGGTCCTGCAATCAGCTTGCGTACTTGCTCCTGGGACTTGCCACAAAAAGAACATTTTAGATGGGAGTCGTATTTGGACATACCTTCCTCTTAAACTATTGCGGCGACAGGTACTTCCACTTTAGGAAGATTCTGCCGAGTGATTACTTGGTCAATCAAACCGTAGTCTTTTGCTTCTTGAGCCGACATGAAGAAATCGCGCTCAGTGTCGGCTTCAATCCTTTCAAAAGGCTGCCCAGTGTGTTCAGCCAATAGCTCATTGAGCTTGCGCTTATGATAAAGGATTTCTTTCGCCTGGATCTCAATATCCACCGCTTGACCTTGAGCACCGCCCAAGGGTTGGTGAATCATGATTCGGGAGCTAGGAAGCGACATTCGTTTGCCTTTTGTGCCTCCAGAGAGGAGAAATGCCCCCATGCTGGCAGCCAGACCAAAACAAATGGTCACGACATCGCAACGAACTTGCTGCATCGTATCGTAAATTGCCATCCCTGCGGTGACAGAGCCACCCGGAGAGTTGATGTAAATTTGAATGTCTTTTTCAGAATCTTCAGCTTCTAGGAAAAGCATCTGAGCGACCAGCGAGTCTGCTACGGCATCATCGACTTGAGTTCCAAGAAACACGATGCGCTCACGCAGGAGGCGAGAGTAAATGTCAAACGCTCGATCGCCGCGACCAGACTGCTCAACCACCATCGGCACGACGCTGGTCGGAGTCATAGACAGCACTTCCAAGGGAGCTTGATTAGTAATGGAAAGGTTGTAAGACTTAGATTGAAGCATAGAGTCAAAGCGTTGCTTGAAGGCACTTTTGATCAAATTAACTGACGAGATTTTCGCTCTGGTCATGCACACATTATGCCTTAACTCACCTGAGACTGGGGTCGATCCTCTAAAAAGACTTCCCTGACTTAGAAGCTCAGTCTTAGGGGAATCCTATTCGGCTTCGATCGTAGATGCCTCGACCTCGATCGCGTCATCTGCATCTAGCTCGATCGCGTCATCTGCATCTAGCTCGATCGCGTCGTCTTCGAGAACTTCCTCCTCTTTTTTCAGCGTCCCTTCAGGCACTAGATCGATCGTGTTGTGTTCCTCTAGCCAAGCGAGAATCTTTTCTTTGAGTAGGTCTTCAGCAACGGCACTGCGGAGCCGATCGGCATCGACCTCTCGCCCTTCTAGATCTGCCATAACTTCACGAACTTTAGCGTTAACTTCAGACTCGCTGGTGGTGAGCGACTCACGCTTGGCAACTTCGCCTAGCGCTAAGGTGCGTTTGATGCGATCGATCGCGTCAGGGCGAGAACGCTCTTTCAACATCGGCAGCGTTTCTTGATTGAGCAAGCGCTTGATATCAATGCCCTGGTTTTGAAGCTGCATTGCCGTCTGCGTGATCATAAATTCGACTTCCCGCTCAACGAGCGTTTCAGGAAGCTCGACTTCAACTTGAGTGATCAATTCATCTAGAATCGCTTGCTCTTTGTTGGATTTGGTTTTTTGCTCTGCTTCTTCGGCGAATCGCTTTTCTAGAGACTCGCGTAGTTCAGCGATCGTGGGGTAGTCGCCGCCACTCGCATCTTGAGCAAAGTCGTCATCCAGTTCGGGCAGTTCTTTTTCTTTTAATTCTTTAAGGGTCATGGTGAAGGTGGCAGGGCGACCCGCTAACTCTTCTTGAGGGTAATCGTCTGGGAAGGTGACTGACACTTCTTTGGTGTCTCCAGGATTCATCTCGACGATGCCATCAATAAAGCCAGGAATGAATTTTCCGTCATCTAGCTCGATCTGGAAGTCTTGAGCCTGACCGCCTGGAACGTCTTGCTCTTCGGCATCTTCACCTGCGGGAGTAAAACGCCCATGATAATCAACCACTGCCGTATCGCCCTTCTGTGCGGCTCTGCCTTCGACCGGAACGAGAGTCGCCATCTGAGTTTGATAATTTCCCAAGACAGTATCAACTTTGCCCTCTTCAGGCTTGACTTCTTCTGCCTGGACGCTTAAACCTGTGTATTGTTTGAGATCGACCTCTGGCTGAATATCGACCGCTGCCGAGAAAGTGAGTGAGTTTCCTGGCTCAAATTGAGTCACCAACTCCTCAAACGAAGAGCGCAGTTGAAAGTTGCCGATCGCTTCGATTTTTTCCTGCTCTAGCGCTGCTTTGAGTGCCTTATCTACAAGGTCTTCAACCGCCGCCGCTTTGATGCGAGTCGGGCCAAATCGCTGAATCAGCACTTGACGAGGCACTTTTCCCTTCCGAAACCCAGGAATATTGGTTGAGCGGGTGAAATCTTGTAGCACCCGCTCATAAGCCTGTTTAGACATCTCTGGTGTGATTTCAATTTCCAGACCAACCTGGCTGGCGGGAAGTTTTTCCTGGGTAACTTTCATTAGCGTATGAGTTGCAAACGATATGGGGTTTGGTGAGCGGGGCGAAACTCTAGGCATCGTTGACATCACCGCAGTTAGCAATACTAACCGATTCTCGACCTGCTTGACTCAATTCTGTGATTGAATCTTAAGAATCTGCCTAAGATAAATTGTGCGATCGAGCACTCTTGAGATAGGGTTAGAACGCCTACTTTATAAGACTAATGATTTCTCGTCATTACTTTAAGCAAATTTACGTTAACCTTTTGCAGAATTTTCTGAAAGCACGATAACCTCTAAGTTGAATCTGGAGCTTGCAGCAGAGTTGCCAAGAGTTTAAAAAGACAGTTTCACTGTAATTTTAATTTCTATATATTAAGAAATCGCTTTCACACAAAAACTTCTAAAACCTCCGAGGTTTGAATTCAGAAAATTAGCATTTGGAGGAAATAAACTTTGGGTCAATTCTATCGGGTCGCAATCTTAGGAGCGACGGGCGCTGTCGGCACAGAATTACTAGAACTGTTAGAAAGTCGCCACTTTCCATTGGCTGACCTGAAACTGCTGGCATCTGCACGATCGGCAGGCACAACCCTAAAGTTTCGGGGAGAAAAGCTAACGGTTGAAGCGGTTAATGCCCAATCCTTTGATGGGGTTGACATCGTGTTAGCGTCAGCAGGCGGTTCGATTTCTAAAGCTTGGGCGAAGACTGCGATCGCCGCAGGAGCCGTGATGATCGACAACTCAAGCGCCTTTCGCATGGACTCTAAAGTGCCGCTGATCGTGCCAGAGGTCAACCCGCAAGAAGCTGCAAACCATCAGGGTTTGATCGCCAACCCAAATTGCACCACGATTTTGATGTCAGTGGCAGTTTACCCACTCCATCGAGTTCAGCCGATCAAGCGGATTGTTGCCTCAACCTATCAGTCTGCTAGTGGGGCTGGGGCACGAGCGATGGAAGAAGTCAAAACTCAGTCTCAGGCAATTCTCAACGGGCAAACGCCCAAACCAGAAATATTTCCTTACCCGCTTGCATTTAATCTATTCCCGCATAACTCCCCGCTGAATGAGCAAGGCTATTGCGAGGAAGAGATGAAAATGGTCAACGAAACTCGAAAGATCTTGGGAGCCAGTGACCTGAGAATCACGGCAACCTGTGTACGGGTTCCCGTCCTGCGCGCTCACTCAGAATCGATTAACCTAGAGTTTGAAAGCCCATTTGATGTGGCGAAAGCAAGAGAAATTCTGAGCAAAGCGCCGGGTGTAAAGCTAGTCGATGACTGGCAGGCAAACTATTTCCCGATGCCGATCGACGCAAGCGGTAAAGATGACATACTGGTTGGTCGAATTCGTCAGGATATTTCAAACCCGAACGGGCTAGAGTTATGGCTGTGCGGTGATCAGATTCGTAAAGGAGCCGCTTTAAACGCCATTCAGATTGCAGAGCTATTAGTTGAGAAGAATCTATTAAAGCCTCAGATTGCAGCGATTGTTTAAAGTCTTGTAGACGGACACAGGACGAAAAATATCAAGGAGTAACAGTAGAGTGTGGTGAATTTTGGACGTGTTTTAACCGCGATGATTACGCCATTTAATCTAGATGGCACGGTTAACTATGAAGTGACAGAGAAACTAGCCGCCCATCTAGCTGACAATGGCACTGACACCCTTGTAGTTTGTGGCACTACTGGCGAATCACCAACCCTGAGTTGGGAGGAAGAATTTGAGTTATTCAGGGTCGTAAAAAGCGCCGTGAGTGGGAATGCCAAAGTCATGGCAGGAACGGGGTCAAATTCGACGACGGAGGCGATCGCAGCCACCCAAAAAGCTGCTAAGATGGGCCTAGACGGAAGTTTGCAAGTGGTTCCTTACTACAATAAGCCTCCTCAGTCAGGGCTTTATCGCCACTTTGAAGCGATCGCGCAAGCTGCTTTTGATCTGCCAATCATGCTTTACAATGTGCCTGGGCGCACAAGTCAAAATCTTTTACCTGAAACGGTTGCAAAGCTTGCTGAAATCTCAAATATTGTGGCAGTGAAGGAAGCAAGTGGCAATCTTGACCAGGCTAGCCAAATTAGACAGTTGACACCGACTGATTTTGCAATCTACTCTGGAGATGACTCGTTAACGCTGCCCATGCTAGCGATCGGAGGCAGCGGAGTTGTCAGTGTCGCGAGCCACTTAGTGGGTGTTCAACTTCAGCAAATGATTCGAGCGTTTGAAAGTGGTCAGGTGCAAGCGGCGACTCAGATTCATCTCAAGCTCTTTTCGTTATTCAAAGCTTTGTTTATCACGACCAATCCGATTCCTGTTAAAGAAGCCCTAAAGCTACAAGGGTGGAACGTTGGCTCTTTCCGTCTTCCTCTCTGCGATCCAGATGAAGAAGTTCGCGCTATGCTAAAGACCGTGATGGCAGAGCTTAATCTTCTCGAATAGCTCCCAAAAGTTTTCCGACAACTGAATAGCCTACTGGCGGTGCTGAAACTGAGGCTCTAATGTCTCTTCGGTTATTCCGTGTTCAAACCTGATCGTCACTTTGACTGCATTGCTCGATCGATAAACCTACAATTCACTCTGCAAAGCTTTGAGTTGTATGCCGATCAGCGCCTCCTAGCTCTTTATTTCTAGAAACGACCTCCTATGTACTGAATCACTTTTTCCTATTAAATCTCTGCCTTGTAATTTGCAAAACCTAACGTTCAATCCATTGAAAACTAATCTTCCGAAACCTACTACAAAGATCCAAATGACCCAAAACAATTCTTCTGAAGCGCTCAAAATTATTCCCCTCGGTGGGCTGCACGAAATTGGTAAAAATACCTGCGTGTTTGAGTATGGAGATGAAATTATCCTGCTAGATGCAGGTCTAGCCTTCCCGACTGATGGCATGCACGGCGTTAATATTGTGTTGCCCGACATGACCTATCTGCGCGAAAATCGCCACAAAATCAAGGGCATGATCGTCACTCACGGGCACGAAGACCACATTGGCGGCATTCCTTTTCACCTGAAGCAGTTTGACATTCCGGTGATCTACGGCCCCCGGTTGGCGATGGCACTTTTAGAGGGCAAGCTAGAAGAAGCTGGCGTAGCTGACCGAACCGAAATTCGCACTGTTCGCCCTCGCGATATTGTCAGAATCGGTTCCTATTTCTTCGTCGAATTTATTCGCAACACTCACTCGATCGCTGACAGCTTCACCGTAGCGATTCACACACCTGTAGGCATAGTCATCCATACAGGCGACTTCAAGTTTGACCACACTCCCGTCGATGGCGAATTCTTTGACTTCCAAAAGTTAGCAGAATATGGCGAGAAAGGGGTTCACTGTCTCATCAGCGACTCCACTAATTCAGAAGTTCCCGGATTTACGCCTTCTGAACGAGCAGTGTTTCCCAATCTCGATCGCATTTTTAGTCAAGCTCAAGGACGCTTACTCGTCACCACATTTGCTTCGTCAGTTCACCGGATCAATATGATTTTGGAACTCGCGAAGAAGCACAATCGAGTGGTGTCGGTGATTGGTCGATCAATGCTGAACGTGATTGCCCACGCTCGTAACTTGGGCTACATCAAGTGCGAAGACGACCTACTTCAACCGTTGCACATGACCCACAAGCTGCCAGACAGCAGTGTGCTGATCTTGACGACCGGATCGCAAGGCGAGCCAATGTCTGCCATGACCCGGATTGCCAACGGAGAACATCGCCAAGTTAAAGCCAGACAGGGCGACACGATCGTCTTCTCGGCAAACCCAATTCCGGGCAACACGATCGCAGTGGTTAACACGATCGATAAACTGATGATGCAAGGTGCCAAAGTCGTCTATGGCAAAGATCAAGGCATTCACGTCTCAGGTCACGGCTGTCAAGAAGACCAAAAGCTGATGATTGGGTTGACTCGCCCCAGATTCTTCTTGCCCGTTCACGGCGAGCATCGGATGCTAGTCAAACACTCTCAAACCGCTCAAAGCACGGGCATTCCGGCTGAGAATATGGTGATCATCGATAACGGAGACGTAATCGAGCTGGGCAAAGACTCGATTCGTAAGGCGGGTAAGGTGCCAGCCGGAATCGAGCTTGTAGACACGTCTCGCTCTGGAATGGTTAACGACAAAGTGCTGAAAGAGCGGCAGCAGTTGGCAGGAGACGGCATTGTGACGATCGCCGCCACGATTGACGGAGAAGGTCACTTATTCTCGAAGCCAGAAGTTCACTTGCGAGGCGTGGTGTCTGCAATTGAGCGTCCGGTCTTGCAAAGCAAAGCTGAAGAAGCGATCGCAGCGGTGTTGCGCGATCGCTGGAAAGACTTTACCCGCGAGTTAGAAGGTCAAATCGAAACAGATTGGGCAGGCTTGCAGGTGCAAATCGAGCGTGAGTTACATCGGTTGCTGAAACGAGAGTTGCAGAGCAATCCGCTCTTGGTGTTCTTGATGCAGAACCCGGAGCCTGCGGAAGTAAAATCGACGACTCCGACTCGGCAGCGATCGGCGGTAAAAGTTGCGTCATAGTGACCCAATAAACTAAAAGAAGCCCTAGCCATCCGGTTAGGGCTTTTCTGTCAGGAGAATTTTTAGTTCTTGCCAGTCACCCTGTCAATTAACCCTTTAGCGCCCTCAACTACAGGGTTCTCACTGGGGTTTTCTTTCTTGAAGGTTTCTAAATCCTTTTCATACTCTTTCTCTAAACCGTTTGATTTCTTGACCTCATCAACTGCTTCCTCGTAAGCGGCTTCACGGTTGGTTGCCGTTTGAGGTTCGTCTAAAATAAAAGGCTGCTCTTTTACGGGTTGCTTTAAAGGGTCTGCGTAGCTAGGCTGCTCGACCACGAAAAATCCAGATGTATAGATGAGGCTGACCAACCCCATTAGCACCACACTCTTATAGAATGCTTGTCTCAGCGTCAAAAAGACCTGTCTCATAAGAAATTCCTCTCTACGAATGTTCGTCACTCACGGTTTGAACGCAATGTGAACCTGTCCAGTAACTTAAACTCAAATCAAAATTAATCCCTCTATCAGAGGAACGATTTAGAGATTGTCATGAATTATTGATAGTTGAAAGATACGATCGTCCCCTTTTCATCTCTAGAATATTCAGAGGCAGCACTCAATTATTTGTTGGTGCTGCCTTGATCTAGCCATAGGAATGCCCTTTCGTAGCTTCAGCTACAACGATTACTGTCAATTTCTCATTCACTAGGCTGATTGGTCGCGTCTAATTCCCCTCACAACCCAGATTTTTCTATGACTTCCTCGCTTCGGTTTCTCATGTGTGCCCCTGATCACTATGACGTAGATTATGTGATCAATCCTTGGATGGAGGGCAACATCCACAAGTCGTCGCGCGATCGGGCGGTTGAGCAATGGCAAAAGCTTCATAACGTAATTCAACAGCACGCGGCGGTCAACCTGGTCAAGCCTCAAAAGGGCATTCCAGATATGGTGTTCACCGCAAATGCAGGCTTAGTCTTAGGCAAGACGGTCGTTTTGAGCCGCTTTTTTCACAAAGAACGGCAGGGAGAAGAACCCTTCTTTAAAGAATGGTTTGAGGCGAATGACTACACCGTTCATGAGTTGCCAAAAGACCTGCCGTTTGAAGGCGCGGGAGATGCCTTGCTCGATCGAGAAGGACGGTGGCTCTGGGCAGGTTATGGCTTTCGATCAGAGTTAGATTCGCACCCTTATTTGGCAAAGTGGCTGGATATTGAAGTTCTGTCGCTGCGGCTGATGGACGAGCGGTTTTATCATCTAGATACCTGCTTTTGTCCGCTTAGTAATGGCTATTTGCTCTACTATCCGCCTGCGTTTGATGCCTACTCAAATCGGTTAATTGAGATGCGTGTCCCCGAAGCCAAGCGAATTGCGATCGCTGAACCCGATGCAGTCACCTTTGCCTGTAATGCGGTCAACATTGAGGAAATTGTCATTCTCAATCAGGCGAGTGATGATCTCAAGCAAAGGCTGTCTAATGAAGGGTTCCGCGTGATTGAGACTCCATTAACAGAGTTTTTGAAAGCGGGTGGCGCGTCTAAATGTTTGACGCTAAGGGTCACTGAGCCAGTGCGAGTAGAGCTGCATGCGAGTGCGGCGATCGAGAGTCGCGTCATGTGTTTAGAAGGGCATCTACTCGATTCGGGTTTGATCAACCAGGCGTTAGATGTGGTAGTCGAAGCAGGTGGCAGCTTCCAGGTTCTCAACTTTAATTTGGGAGAGCAACGGCAAAGCACGTCATCAGCAGAAGTGAAGGTGACGGCTCCTTCTCACGCGATCATGGAAACGATCATGAGCCAGTGGATCGACCTCGGAGCGTTGCCACCGCCCCAAGAGATTTGTGACTGTGATCTAGAAACCGTAATTCAGAGAGGCGTTGCGCCCGACGATTTCTACGTGACCACGATCTACCCAACTGAGGTGCGAGTGAAGGGGCAGTGGGTGAAAGTGCAGAAACAGCGTATGGATGCGGCGATCGTGGTTTCAAGCGATGAAAGTGCGCCTGTCTGTAAGCTGCTGCGAGATGTGGAGACGGACGATCGAGTCGTCGTCGGCGTAGACGGCATTCGCACCGTTCGCAAAACTGAATCGCGAGAACAGCGCAACACCCAAGAATTTAGCTTTATGGGGGCAGGCGTTTCGAGTGAGCGGCGAGTTGAGTTGGTCGTCGAACAAATTGCGTGGGAACTGCGAAAGATTCGGGATCACGGAGGCAAGGTTGTGGTGACCGCAGGCCCTGTCGTGATTCACACAGGGGGAGGCGAACATCTGGCGCACCTAGTTCGGGAAGGGTATGTGCAGGCCCTACTCGGCGGAAACGCGATCGCGGTTCACGACATGGAGCAGTCTTTGATGGGCACTTCGCTGGGCATGGATATGAAGCGAGGCGTTTCAGTTCGAGGGGGGCATCGCCATCATCTCAAAGTGATTAACCTGGTTCGTCGATATGGCAGCATTGCAGAGACTGTAAAAAGCGGCATTCTGACGAGTGGTGTTCTCTACGAATGTGTGAAGCACCAGGTGCCATTCTCACTGGCTGGCTCGATTCGCGATGATGGGCCGCTACCAGATACGCAAATGGATTTAGTCAAAGCCCAAGAGGACTACAGCCGCTTAATCGAAGGGGCCGACATGATCTTGATGTTGTCATCAATGCTGCACTCGATCGGAGTGGGCAATATGACTCCATCGGGGGTAAAGATGGTGTGTGTCGATATTAACCCAGCAGTTGTGACTAAGTTGAGCGATCGCGGCTCGGTTGAGTCAGTAGGTGTTGTTACCGATGTGGGCTTGTTCCTCAGTTTGTTGGTGCAGCAGTTGGATAAGTTGACGCATCCCTACCCAGTTACTCTGACGGTGTAAGTCAGTCGGGGTCAGTTTTCGAGTTTCGGTCTGACCCCAACATATAAACGAGAATCTTGTTGAATCTACTGGACTACTGCCCACCGCAAAACAGCATAAGCTACTCCATTAGTGCATTGGATTGAAGTGGTACAGATAGAGTTGTAGGGGGAACAATACTCGTAGAGCATTCCTTGTCGCCGCTAAGATCATCTAGATCTGATAGTTTTATCTTGAGTAAATTATATTTATTGAGCCGTTCGCTCCGCTAAGTGTATACCGCATTAGTTAATACAAATCTTTGCGCTCAATACGCATATTTCGGGTAGACAAAGGTCTGAAGATTATCTGATAAAGGACACAACGGTCTATTTCTTATACTTCTCTTAAGGTCAGGTGGTACTTATGCCTATCTCAAGCTTGTCCGTTGATTCAAACTGCTCGGACGGTTTACCCCTTGCTCCAGACTTGTCAGTTACATTCGCAAAGAAATATTTACAACAGGTGAAGGGCAATGCAACCTCAGCCAATACTGTTGCCCTTTGCTTTCCAGAACGCCGTCGCACTGAGATGAGAGAGAAACTTTTGTCGTCTCTGCGATCGGTCAGCGCCAAATCATGGGTTAAGACAGAAAACTTTCTAAGCGAAGAGCTTTTATATCACGGAATTGATGCCAATTTAATCGATCCTTGGCAAATTTCAGGGGGTATTCATCAAGTTTATAAATACGCCATCGAAGCTTATATTGACCAGAAGCCACCCTACAATCTTGTCAACAAGGTTAGCCCAATCCTTGGAGAGACGCGGAAGCAGGTTACAGCGATCGACTCCCGTGCGATCGGTTTTGTCGCCATGCAATACCACTACACCGGGGTAAGTAGGAGGGTGAAGTTAAATATAAGATAGGAAGACCCTCTAATTAACCCCTCCTTATGCCTGCTCCCCTCCGGA
>NZ_PVWG01000071.1:0-16571 GCF_003003695.1 Phormidesmis priestleyi ULC007 | reverse complement strand
TTGCTGCGCGATGCCACTGACTCAGCCCTCAAATTCATTGCCTACCTGCAAACCCATCGCACCCGAATTCCTGATTACCAAGCGTTGCAACAGGCAGGGGTTACGATTGGGTCGGGGGCAGTGGAATCGTTAGTGAAACAAATCAATCGCCGCTTGAAGATTTCAGGGGCACAGTGGAGTGCTCACAATGTGCCTCAAGGGCTGAAGCACCGCTCTGCTTATCTCAATGGCGATTTCACGCGCTCTCAACCTTGGCTCAGGGTTGGCTGATTGAATTGAGTAGTTATGCTCATCGCAAAGGTGAGATGCTCCCGGTCGGGGCAGGTGCCGTTGGTTCTACCGACTGAGGGCGGACTGCGACAACGTAATATTCAGTCGTTTGCTTGGGGGTCGGCGGAGCTAGAGACGCGACTAAATCGGTTGCGGCAGGGAGAGTTGCCGATCGCGACCAAGGCGTTGATTTCGATTCCGTTGGTGGAGCGGGCGTTTTATGAACCGATTAAGACGGCAAAGGAGTTGGCGCAGCTATTGGCGGCGGCGGCTCGACGGATTGAGCAGATTATCCCCAAGGTTTATAAGAGTGAGGAGCGGCGGTATCCGGCGAGGGGGGGGTGAAGAGGGCTATTTGCATAAGCTGTTAAAGAGTTTTCAGCAGGAGTTGTTGCCGTCGTTGAGTTTGGCATCTGAGAACGAGAAGGATTATAGTTTTTCGGATATTTATGCTCAGACGATCGCTTACTCGTTGTTTACGGCGCGGATCTTTAGCTATGTGCAAGATCAGCGTCAGGGTAACCCAAAGGAGACGCTGTTTGATCGGGAGTCGGCTTGGCGGCAGTTGCCGGAGACTAACCCGTTTTTGCGTCGGTTGTTTCAGGATGTGTCGGAGCGATCGGGGGATGAATTGGGCGATGAGTTAATTGGGGCGATCGCTGAGATTTTTGCGATTTTGCGAGCGGCGAAGATGGATGTGATTTTGCAAGACTTTCGGGAAAAGCAGAATCGGGAGGATATTGTGATTCGCTTTTATGAGGATTTTTTGGCGGCTTATAAGCCAGATATGCGAGAGCGTCGAGGCGTTTATTACACGCCGGAGCCTGTGGTTTCTTATATGGTGCGATCGGTCGATGTGTTGTTAAAGGAGAAGTTTAACAAGCCGTTGGGACTTGCCGATCCAGAGGTGATGATTCTTGACCCCTTTTTTGGATTCATGCAACAAAGCCTTCGCAACTTACAAATTTCCGATGATGTGATGTCTACTCAATACGCTTTACCTGATACAAGAGACTGGAAAATCAACTCTCGTCGCCGCTCTTTATCTTCTAACAAAGAATGGGAAAAGCATTTAACCAAATGTTTATATCGTCCTTTTGATGTAAGAGCCTACTATCATCATAAAGATGTAGTTGAACTCCCTCGTAATGAAGTGATGAAACAAATGCTATTGGGAGAAAATCTGGGGCTAATTACAATGCGTCAGATAATTAACAATGAATACTCTCATTTTGGTGTAACAAACACAATCTGTTCTCATGGAACTTTCTACTTAGGAAATAAGGGGCAAGACTACCTTTTCCCACTCTACCTCTACCCCGATCAAAACAGCTTAACCCCGAACCGTCGCTCTAACTTCTCCCAACTCTTTCTCAACGACATCACCGCCAAACTCAGCTACACACCCACCCCCGAAGCCATCTTCTACTACATCTACGCCATCTTCCACTCGCCCACCTACCGCAGCCGCTACGCCGAATTCCTCAAAATCGACTTTCCCCGCGTCCCCCTCACCCGCGACGACACCCTATTTCGCCAACTCGCCACCTACGGCGAGCAACTCGTCGCCCTCCACCTGATGAAATCCGACACCCTAAAACCCCATCAACCCCCGCAATTTATCCAGCAAGGCGGCAAAAACATCGTCGATCCAGCCCATCCCAAATATGACATCAACACCCGCAGCGTCATCATCAACAAAAAAGGCGATCGCTTCACCGACATCCCCCAACCCGTCTGGAACTTCTACGTCGGCGGCTACCCCGTCTGTGCCAAATGGCTCAAAGACCGCAAAGGACGTACCCTCAGCCCCGCAGACATCGCCCACTATCAGCAAATCGTCATCGCACTGGGCGAAACCATTAAACTAATGGCAGCGATCGACCAAGCCATACCGGGATTCCCGATCGAATAGGAGACACAACCCATGACCACCAAGGAAGAACTCTCTCAAGAAATCGAGTCCGCTCCAGAAGCGTTGTTGGCAGAAACGCTCAACTACCTGCGCTACCTAAAAGCAACACAGCCCCACAAAGCCTCTACTTCGTCTCAGCCCATACCCAAAAAAACTAATTCAAAAGCATCTACAGGAGGCTCATTCCTAAACCATCTCGAAGCAATTGGCTCATGGCAAGGCGATGACCTCGAAGAATGTTTACAGAGGAAATCGTGACGGAGATTCAGCGGTGTTTAGCTATTTGTATGATGCTAAAAAACAAGGAGATCAGTCATGACATCAAAAGAAGCAGTCATTCAAGAACTAGAAAAAATCCCCGAACATTTGCTTGCCGAAGTTTTAGACTTCATTCAATTTCTCAATATAAAATACTCAAAAGAAGAATTAGAAACCCATCTTTTGAGTGAATCATCGTTGGCAAAAGATTGGCTCAACGTTGAGGAGGATCAAGCATGGCAAAATTTATAAGGGGCGATGTAATTATTGTCCCATTTCCCTTCTCTGACTTAACCCAAACCAAACGTCGTCCGGCGCTTGTCGTTGCGCCCCTGGCGGGAGACGATGTAATTTTGTGCCAGATTACCAGTCAGGCAACTCGTGATGACTATGCAATAACGCTTACAAGAGATGACTTTATCTCTGGAGAGCTAAACCAAGTCAGTAATATTCGCCCCAATCGCATTTTTACAGCCGATCAAAACATCATTCTCTACTCGGTTGGGCGCTTACAATCTGAGCGGTTGGAGCAGGTGATCATCAAGATAATTGAAATATTAAGACCATAAAAATATGCTGATTGAATAGCACGCTATTTCTAAATGCCTGATCGAGGAGGACGTAAGTTTACTAAAACGAGCAAACAATATCAGGATTTCCGATTATCTAGGAGTCATTTCCCCATGACCAGACCCGCCATTCTCCAACCCGGACAGTCTTATACCTTCAGACAATACTTTGAGATGACCTACGAGCCAGAAGACATCCTGGCAGAATTTGGCTACACCCTAAAACGAGCGCCTCTATGCTTTACCCCAATCCACCCTAGACCTCGATCGACTTGATAACTTCAAAACCCGTATCGAAGAAAGTCTCCCCTACATCAGCCTCACCAGCGAAGCCGCCCACCAGGAACTGCTGATCGCTCCCCTGCTGCTAGAGGTAGTCCACTACACCCATGCCCAACTTCGCATTGAATATCCGCTCAACGTCACCGAGCAACTTAAAGGCTCCCTCGACTACTACCTTTACTCAGCCGGAAAACTCCTCGTCATTGAAGCTAAAAACGCAGATCTAGCTAAAGGCTTTACCCAACTTGCGATCGAGCTGATTGCTCTCGATCAGTGGATCGAATCTGAACAACCTATCCTGCAAGGTGCGATTTCGACCGGAAACATTTGGCAGTTTGGACGGCTCGATCGCAACTCTCGTGAAGTGACTCAAGACCTCGACCTCTACCGTGTTCCCGCCGATCTAGACGATCTGTTGCGAATTTTAATCAAAATTTTGGAACCCTAACCCGATGGCTCTACTCTCATTATGATATTGAATTTTTGATGATGCCGCTCAACTTGAAGGCTCCCTCTAATCACATCGATCGCAATCCTCCAACGTCTGAATCCCTGATCGCCTGGTGAATTACCATGACCCATCCCCACCTCACCGAAATTTTGGCAAAGCTGCGAACCTATCTAGAACAAGAATATAGCGATCGCTTGGCTCAAGTAGTGCTGTTTGGTTCTCAAGCACGAGGCGATGCCGAACTCGATTCTGACATTGACGTAATGATCATCCTGAGCGGTGCCGTTGATGTTTGCACAGAGATTGATCGTATCAGCAATTTCTTAGCAGCACTCTGCCTTGACTACGCCGTGTTAATCTCCTGCATTTTCACGTCAGAACAACAGTTTCAGAGCAAAAAGGATGCCTACTTCTTCCGCAACGTTCATCAGCAGGGAGTTCCAGTATGACTTCCGAGCAGCAAGACCTGCTACAAAAAGCCACCAGCAGCTTAGAGGCTGCAAAAGTTTTGCTAGAGAATGGATTCCCAGAATTTGCCGCTTCCCGTGCCTACTATGCCATGTTCTATATCGCAGAGGCATTTCTGGAGGGTGAAAGGCTCTCCTTCTCAAAACACTCGGCTGTTATTTCAGCCTTTGGGCAACAGTTTGCCCGGACTTGGGCGCGTTCCGATCGAGTTTCACCGCAACTTAATCACAGCAGAACAAATCCGCCTTCAAGGAGATTATCAAAGTCAAGGTAATGTCTCTCCAACTCAAGCTCAAACTCTGATTGACCAGGCAGCCAAATTTATCACATTGGCAGCACAGCAAATCCAATAAACCACACTTCATCATGCTCGAAGCCGTCATCCAAAATCTGACTCGTCAGCAGCGCCCCTACTACCTGCCTCAAGGCAACGCCATCAAAGGAGTTAAAGGTCAACACTGGCTGATCTTTCAGCATCGAGACACCGACAAAGGCGGCTTCCTCAAAAACATCGTTTCTCTCCTGGGCTTTAAAGACAAAGCCGTTTCCCACAAAATCCTGCGGATCGATCCCAACACCGCCAAAATTTACACCTACAATCCCCGCAAACCCGGCGATCTACCTTCTCCCGCCTTCCTCCGCACAGGCAACCTCAAAGTCATCGAGAAATTCCTCACCCTAGAGCGCACCACTAAAGAACCCGCCCTCCTCAATGGCAGCTTTCGAGAAATCAAAGGCATCAAACGGCGCTACAGTCTCCCCTCCCAGCTAGAGGACTATCACAAAGCTACGGCTCAGATGCTAGAACGCAGCAGCATTTACCGCCGTTCTACTGCTTACTTTGACAGTGGCGTTCTCAAACTTTACGAAGAACCCTTGCAAACGATCGTTCAAACTGAAGGGCAAATTCGCCTCCTGATGGACTGGCAAGGATTCACCAAACGCGCTGATGTTGCAGAACTGGAAAAGCTGCACAACTCTGAATATCGCGCCCAATTCATTCAGCGCACTCTACAAGAGTTTCTTCAAGGACTCGAAGAGAATGCCTTCAATGGAACTCAAATTCTAGCTGAATTAATTCGGTTGGAATTCTTAGAGATCAAGCTGGTCAAGATGAGTCAGCAGCGCTCGCTCTATCACAAGAAGACAGGCATTTTTAGTGATCGACTGGATAACCATATTCTGCACGAAGGCTCCGATAACTTCACTCGTGCCGCCCACTCTCGCAATGCTGAAAGCGTCACCTTCCTTTATTCCTGGGAGCAGCTTGACCAGGAAACGATTGAGCAAAGCATTCAAGAGTTCGATAGCGAGTGGCAGCGGCAAGACCTCGCCTATGACCTGACTCAAGAGTTCCTTCAGCAGGTGCTGCAAGAGTACGATCGTCGCGCCGAGCAACGCCAGCCACACATCGATCAAATTACCCCCAATGCCCTCTCCCCCGGCGAAACCACCGAAGTCAAAATCACGGGTGACAACCTCGATCAAATTGATAGCATTACCATTCCCGGCAACACTCTGGTAGAAGTCACTATTACTGAGCAGACTCCAGAAGAAATTACCGCTGACTTCACCGTTTCCTCCGACCATCCGCCCCAACCCATCACCGATTTTCGCGTGAGAGACAATGCGGGTGGAGAATATACCATTCAGCCAAAGCAACCGCCTCAAGTCAGCCAGGTTGAAGCACTGCCAAACTTCGATGAGATCGAAGGATTTCAGCAAGCCGTTGAACTGATTTTGTCTGGGCAGTACGGTACACCCAATGATTTTCTTTACTGGCTGGCACAGCAGCGCCCTCGGCAGTTCCGAGTCGAGCGGAGTGACTTGCTCGACGACTTAGTGAATCAAGGAACGCTGTTTGAACACCAGAAGTCAGGTGCTCAACACTGCCTGCGCGTCATGCAAGATTTTGGCATTTCCGTTTGCGCTGATGCGGTCGGTTTAGGAAAGACTCGGTTAGCCGCAACCGTTTCCCAGCTTTACCGTGCCACTAATGGACAAGCCAAAATTGCGATCGTTGCCGCTCGTAAGCTACACGACAACTGGAAACGCGAGATGAGCGAACTAGGTTTCAGCGAAACCGACTACGAGCTTTACAACAAAAACCTGATGAGCCGGAAGGGTAACGGTTTCATCGATGACTTCAATCGCTATGGTGGTCCCGACCTGGTGATCATCGATGAGGCACACGAAGGCATTCGCAACTACAAAAACCGGATTCACAAACTCTGTCTGCAAATTCGAGAACGCGATCGCGACTCTGGACGGCAACGTCACTTCTTACTGCTGACAGCAACGCCTTGGAACAACCGCCGCGAAGACATCTACAATATCCTTCAGCCTTTTCTAACCCGACCAGAAGGTTTCACTGAGGCAGGCTTTCCGGTTGAAGTCGCCCAGTGGTTCCAGAATCGTGAAACTGGCGTAGAGCAATTCACCGATGATTCCACCCTATTTCGGCGCACCTACCGGGAACTGTTTCTGCAACGCACCCGCCAAATGCTTCGGGATGCTATGCCCGATCTCAATGTCTACGCCAAGCGGCAGGCTGAATGGCTTCCAGTCGAATTTGAAACCAGTACCGAAGCTGCCCTAGAGCAAATCTTCACCCAATTTGAAACCCAACTGTATATCCCATTTGCTGATCCCGTTCGTTACCTGACCGGCAGTGTAGAGCAGCGCGGTCTGCTGCAAAATCAACGGCGCTTTTTCCTGCAACGGGCAGAGTCTAGTATGTATGCTCTCCGTCGCACGATCGTCAATTTCAAGGGACGAATTGAGGAAATGCAATCGCGTCTAAGCAGCGTCACCCCTGATGGTGATGGGTTAAAGCAGTTTATTCTACTGCACTATGGTTTTGAGTCAAATCAACCGGAACAGCTTAACTTTGATACTTTCAATGACCGAGAAGCCTGGAGCGAAGAGTATGAGGAAGATGAGGACGATGAAGAACAAACCGAAGTAGAACAGCCAGAAAAGCGGCAACAGCTTCGTCGCACCATTGATCTGGCGATCGCTCGGTTGCAATCTGACCCTGTAGAAGCCCGCAGGGTGTATGACTCGATGGGGTCAGCCTGTGACAATGACTTGATGCAGCTTCAGGAAATTCAAGACCTCCTGGCAGATGAGTTTGTCAAAGACCACAAGCGAGAACAGGTTTCGCGCAAAGTGCGAGAACTAGTGAGCCAGGGCAAAAAGGTTCTCCTCATCTCTATTTTCTCTGACACAGTAATCGACTACTACCGCTACATGACTCAAGACGAAGTAATCGACCGTCTTGGCATCGGCATGGCGATCGGCTCAACCAAACGTTACTACCCCAGTGCTAGCGGTCGCGCGATTCAGATTTCGCCCCACAACGCCTTACGATCCGGCAAGCAGCGCACAAGCATTAAGCGACAAGACCTATTTCGCCTGTTTGCGCCAGCAGCAACCTGTAAGACTGTAGCTGAACGTCCCCTGATGAAGATGTCATGGTGCTAATCGGGTCTGAAACGTTGTCAGTCGGACAAAACCTTCAAGATGCTGACTACCTAATCAACATTGATTTGCCGTGGAATCCAATGACGTTAGAGCAGCGAATTGGTCGCATCGATCGCCCGAAGCAGCACCCCTGTGAAACCCTCTATATTTACTACGCCAACAGTGAGAGCCAACTGCTACGGCAAGCTAGCCGCCTCGCTAACCTCAATAAAAAGTTAATTGGCGAGAACCAAATAGGACAGGATGGTGTAACTCAGAATGTACCGAACGTGAATGACTTGGACGCGTCCATTTATGGCGATACCTTATTTGATGACACAATTTTGCCAGGATATGTAAACTTTATTCGCGATCTGGTTGTTGCAAGACGACAGACTCAGGAAAGCTTTCAAGAGACCCTTTACCGCACATCAGAAACGTCGCGTGATCTTTATACCCAGCAGGAAATTGTATTCAGCGAGGAGGGTGCGACCTCCATCCGATACATTGGAAAAAACCGATTACCTTTTGCTCCATAAGGGTTTTGAGTGCCTGTAAAATTGATCAATGGATAATCAAAAGGACTACTGTGAAATCGTTCAAAAACCTTATCAGCAGGAGGCTTGAGTCACTTTAGTATCAGGTAGAGGTCGCACCCCCATGAGAGAAGCCCTGACGACTTATGGCACGATCCAAGCCAAAATCGATAATTCTGTCGATCGGGTCAAGTCTCAAGTTGATCGGGTAGACATCATCCGTGAGCATTGGAATCAGGATGCTGATGCGCTTCTGCCAAAACTTTCAACCGCTTTTGATGCTGCTAGAAAAACCTCCACAGAAGCACATCAGGCTGAAATGAGGAAGAATGCCGAAGCTCACTTGCAAAATTGGGCGCAGGAGTTAGAACGCACTCGCACTTCTTATTTGAAGGATATCCGCCATCAGGGTTTCTTTCAGTCGCTGGGTATTGGCACTGTGGCGATACTACTGTGTTCTGGTTTATCAGGATGGGTAGGCTGGCAGATGCATCAAAAGCACTGGGAACAGCGTTTTGGTTCCGCTGCCCAGTTTGATTGGTTCACAAGCTTATGGTTTACAAAGGATAACCAGCAGCGGTTTTATCAGTGCCACAAGACTCAGGATCAACGTTCTGGAGAAGACCAAAACAAATGCACAATCTGGTATCAGTAATCCCATTGAGTTTGGTATTCAAAACCCCTAATTACGCCAGTAATTAGGGGTTTACTATTTAAAGCCTGCTTTGGACCCACTCTTTAATTTCCCCAAAGTCTCTACCGTAGTTATGACGATCGGGGTCAAGCGCATACTCAGAGTTATGCTCGTGAATGTCGTTTTTGAAGACCTCCATCACCCGCTTCACCGCAGGCATATTTGAGCCAGTTGACTTCTGTAACAGGGATTGAGTGATCGCAAACTTTTCGCTGTCTGAGTCGTGATGGCGGTTCCATTCCATAATTGCCGTCATTGCCGTCTCTACTCGTTGATCGGCGCTCCCTGCTTTGGTAATGTGTTCGCGCTTTGGCTTTGACTGGGTAGGTTGAACAGGTCTTACAGGCTGGACTTCAGTTGCCGCTACCGAGACTTCTACAGGTTGTGGCGGTGCGATTTGAGCGGTAGGAGGAGTTTGTTTCAGCAGTTCAGTCAGCCCCTCGATTCGTTGTTGGTAGGCTTGCCGCTCTTGAGCAAACTGCTGTTGCAATGATTCATTTTGGTTTTTAACCTGTTCTAGTGCCGCTGCCGCCTGGTCACGCTCCTGCTTCAGTTCTGTCAATTGGGATCGCAGGTCTTCAATTTCGCGGGTAAAAAAGCTTGTGTCTGTTGCGGTCGGTGCTTGGGGTTGCTGTGTACTCATTTTCTCTACGTGGCTCCAAAGGCGTTGCATTTCCTGAGTTAGGGTTGAAATTTGCTCAGTCAGGGCAGAGAACGCCTCCGGCGCAGCAAAGCTGACGGAGATCGTCGATTCTGGTTGCTGAGTCGGTTGCGTTTCTGGCAAAGTTTCAGGCTGGCTTTCCGAAATTGGTTCGATAGGGGTAGGCAGTGTCTCCCCATCAGTCAACTTCACGCCCCTGGAACCGATGTGTTTGCCATTACCGTCAATTAAGTAATAGTGAAAGTAATGCTGTGTGGCGCTGGAGTTGCCCCGCTTCAGTTCCTCCTCCGAGATAACGTGCCCTAGCCGCTCCTGCACAAATCGAGCCACACCCCGCGATGGTGGGCAAAAGAAGTGTACACAGATTTCGCCATACACCCCTCGCAAGTTGTGTATAGTCACACTCGCTTCACCTTCTAGCACCGGAATAATGCCTGTAGTGCCAAAATGCCGATGGACAGCCCGCTTCACAGAATTGGCAAGACTGCGGTTGATGTCCTTGGTAGAAGCCCCAAGCACACGAGCAATTCTGGGATGAGAGCGAAACCGTTCCAATGCTGCCAACACATCAGCAGCGGGAATCAGGCAAGGGGTCAAATAGCTATCAGCCGTCGATTTCTTCTTGAGTTGCCCTGAAAAACCCACCCAGTAGGGCTGATCAGTTGCCACAATGTTTCCTTTATCCACCACTTCACTAAACCGTCTGCCCGTCGTTGCCGCAATGCCGACAGCCAGTTCAAACGGGTCATCTGAGTGCAGCAGTTCAGCCGCTTTCGCTAAATACTGTTCAGGGTTTACAGGCTTGAGATTGTCCTGCTTTGCGTTGTTGAGTTCAGCCGACTTGAGCGAGATCGCGCTATAGGTTGCATTGTCATACTTGAGAAAATCCAACGCTCGATGATCATGAGCTTCCCCCGTTTCCCCAGACTCGCGCTTGGTGTAGGTATACTGGCGACTCGTCGCTTCAGTCATGGGCAATCCGCCTTCTGCTGCCATCGCCTTGATGCCTTTGCGGTACATCGGTAAATAGACCTTCCCGATCGTAGCTTTCGGGTAGCCCTCATCGAGAAGAGCGATCTCAGCCTCACAGAGTGCTTTAATCTCATTCTGAGTCGTCGAGTCTTTCAACCGTTCGACGAACGACTCAATCAATTGATGCATCTCATCGTGAGTTAACCGAGTACGTTCCCCCGATGAGATGCGATCGCGGTAGCGAGTGATGATAACTTCGCGGTCATTCATGATGAGTTAGAAATAATGGATGATTTGTTCAAAAAAGCCTTGCCCCTGACCGCGACTACTTGCCGCCGTCGCCACCACACTGAGAGACTCAATCAAAGCTTCTTGCGCTGCATTCGCCACCAGAATGAAGAGCGCTTCAGTGCCCCGATCCGCCTGAGCCTGGACGATCGCATCGATATAGTCTGAGCGCTGTTGATTCGTGATCACAGTGATCGGGAACCCTGAGCGAATCAGCAATAAATTCATCAACAGACGAGCCAACCGCCCATTGCCATCTTGGAACGGATGAATCGTCACCAACCGCAAATGAGCCTCAGACGCATAAACGATCGGATGTAAGCTCAAAGCCTCCTGAGAATTAAGCCATTGCACAAAGCTGATCATCAACGCCTGCACCTGATAGTGAGGTGGATAAACATACTCAGTTCCCGCCGCCTTCACATCCAGTCGTCGAAATCGACCTGCCATTTCCGGGTCAATTTGCCGCAAAATCAGACTGTGAATCTGCCTCAGTTCCCATTCATCAATGACCGCATCAGCTTTAGCAAACGACTCAATATAATTGATCGCCTGCTCATGCCCAATCACCTCCAGATGCTCTTTAAGCGACTTACCCGCGATCGTGATGCCTCGTTCCAGCACTAAAGCCGTTTCTCGGAGCGAGAGCGTATTGCCCTCGATCGCATTTGAGTGGTAAGTGAAGCGGACATCATAGCGTTGCTTCAGTTCAGCCACAATCTCGCCGTTCAAGGGACGAAACAGGTCAAGCATCGCCTTGAGCCGATCCAAATGTTCCAGCCTATTTGAGAGCGACTGTGACTGCGGTGAAAAAGACAGCCGCGCCCTCAACACCTGTTCTGCCGAAAGTGATTGAGATTGAAGAGCCAAGATCCAGCGATCGTAGGCTTGAGTTGAGTGATTCATAGAAATTGGTAAAGCAGTAGTTGAAGAATACCGGGTCTAACCATTTTCAGAGAAAGCCTGCTGATTGAGCCACCAAGCGGCGGTGTGCCTTGCCCAGTTGCGTTCTTGAGCAATGGCAGTGACAGCCCCCTCAATCTGGATTTGTTCATCAGCGGTCAAAACTGTCTTGCGAAGCAGGTCAATGATCGAAGCGGTTGAGACGGTAGTTGATAACATGGTTCTTACTCCTTAGTGGGGTAGGGCATCCGATCGGATTGGCGTTTGGCGGATGCCTTTTGAATTAGGGTGTTGTCGATCCCTATACAACCACTATACACTCATCTGTCTATATATGCAACCCGTACACACAGCCACACAAATACATATATACACCCTAATTTCAAATGATTTGAATTACTTATACAGTCACTATTTAGCCATGTACAACCATCAAAAGATTCTATGTATACACCCAAATCCATACAAGCTTTCTATGTATAGATGTATGACAAGATGCGATCGCTCCACACCTAAAACCCTAGAATGCTTGTCCTATATAGCTCTCAGCGTTTTGCGTCCGTTTAGGAGTGTACAACTATATATAGACAGGGATCGCAAAACAGGGGTGTACGCATAAGATATATGTATACATAAAGATTCCTTATATAGGGGTATATAGGTATGTATGCACAGTTTATGTTAATTAACATAAACTGTGCATACATACCTATATACCCCTATATAAGGAATCTTTATGTATACATATATCTTATGCGTACACCCCTGTTTTGCGATCCCTGTCTATATATAGTTGTACACTCCTAAACGGACGCAAAACGCTGAGAGCTATATAGGACAAGCATTCTAGGGTTTTAGGTGTGGAGCGATCGCATCTTGTCATACATCTATACATAGAAAGCTTGTATGGATTTGGGTGTATACATAGAATCTTTTGATGGTTGTACATGGCTAAATAGTGACTGTATAAGTAATTCAAATCATTTGAAATTAGGGTGTATATATGTATTTGTGTGGCTGTGTGTACGGGTTGCATATATAGACAGATGAGTGTATAGTGGTTGTATAGGGATCGACAACACCCTAATTCAAAAGGCATCCGCCAAACGCCAATCCGATCGGATGCCCTACCCCACTAAGGAGTAAGAACCATGTTATCAACTACCGTCTCAACCGCTTCGATCATTGACCTGCTTCGCAAGACAGTTTTGACCGCTGATGAACAAATCCAGATTGAGGGGGCTGTCACTGCCATTGCTCAAGAACGCAACTGGGCAAGGCACACCGCCGCTTGGTGGCTCAATCAGCAGGCTTTCTCTGAAAATGGTTAGACCCGGTATTCTTCAACTACTGCTTTACCAATTTCTATGAATCACTCAACTCAAGCCTACGATCGCTGGATCTTGGCTCTTCAATCTCAATCACTTTCGGCAGAACAGGTGTTGAGGGCGCGGCTGTCTTTTTCACCGCAGTCACAGTCGCTCTCAAATAGGCTGGAACATTTGGATCGGCTCAAGGCGATGCTTGACCTGTTTCGTCCCTTGAACGGCGAGATTGTGGCTGAACTGAAGCAACGCTATGATGTCCGCTTCACTTACCACTCAAATGCGATCGAGGGCAATACGCTCTCGCTCCGAGAAACGGCTTTAGTGCTGGAACGAGGCATCACGATCGCGGGTAAGTCGCTTAAAGAGCATCTGGAGGTGATTGGGCATGAGCAGGCGATCAATTATATTGAGTCGTTTGCTAAAGCTGATGCGGTCATTGATGAATGGGAACTGAGGCAGATTCACAGTCTGATTTTGCGGCAAATTGACCCGGAAATGGCAGGTCGATTTCGACGACTGGATGTGAAGGCGGCGGGAACTGAGTATGTTTATCCACCTCACTATCAGGTGCAGGCGTTGATGATCAGCTTTGTGCAATGGCTTAATTCTCAGGAGGCTTTGAGCTTACATCCGATCGTTTATGCGTCTGAGGCTCATTTGCGGTTGGTGACGATTCATCCGTTCCAAGATGGCAATGGGCGGTTGGCTCGTCTGTTGATGAATTTATTGCTGATTCGCTCAGGGTTCCCGATCACTGTGATCACGAATCAACAGCGCTCAGACTATATCGATGCGATCGTCCAGGCTCAGGCGGATCGGGGCACTGAAGCGCTCTTCATTCTGGTGGCGAATGCAGCGCAAGAAGCTTTGATTGAGTCTCTCAGTGTGGTGGCGACGGCGGCAAGTAGTCGCGGTCAGGGGCAAGGCTTTTTTGAACAAATCATCCATTATTTCTAACTCATCATGAATGACCGCGAAGTTATCATCACTCGCTACCGCGATCGCATCTCATCGGGGGAACGTACTCGGTTAACTCACGATGAGATGCATCAATTGATTGAGTCGTTCGTCGAACGGTTGAAAGACTCGACGACTCAGAATGAGATTAAAGCACTCTGTGAGGCTGAGATCGCTCTTCTCGATGAGGGCTACCCGAAAGCTACGATCGGGAAGGTCTATTTACCGATGTACCGCAAAGGCATCAAGGCGATGGCAGCAGAAGGCGGATTGCCCATGACTGAAGCGACGAGTCGCCAGTATACCTACACCAAGCGCGAGTCTGGGGAAACGGGGGAAGCTCATGATCATCGAGCGTTGGATTTTCTCAAGTATGACAATGCAACCTATAGCGCGATCTCGCTCAAGTCGGCTGAACTCAACAACGCAAAGCAGGACAATCTCAAGCCTGTAAACCCTGAACAGTATTTAGCGAAAGCGGCTGAACTGCTGCACTCAGATGACCCGTTTGAACTGGCTGTCGGCATTGCGGCAACGACGGGCAGACGGTTTAGTGAAGTGGTGGATAAAGGAAACATTGTGGCAACTGATCAGCCCTACTGGGTGGGTTTTTCAGGGCAACTCAAGAAGAAATCGACGGCTGATAGCTATTTGACCCCTTGCCTGATTCCCGCTGCTGATGTGTTGGCAGCATTGGAACGGTTTCGCTCTCATCCCAGAATTGCTCGTGTGCTTGGGGCTTCTACCAAGGACATCAACCGCAGTCTTGCCAATTCTGTGAAGCGGGCTGTCCATCGGCATTTTGGCACTACAGGCATTATTCCGGTGCTAGAAGGTGAAGCGAGTGTGACTATACACAACTTGCGAGGGGTGTATGGCGAAATCTGTGTACACTTCTTTTGCCCACCATCGCGGGGTGTGGCTCGATTTGTGCAGGAGCGGCTAGGGCACGTTATCTCGGAGGAGGAACTGAAGCGGGGCAACTCCAGCGCCACACAGCATTACTTTCACTATTACTTAATTGACGGTAATGGCAAACACATCGGTTCCAGGGGCGTGAAGTTGACTGATGGGGAGACACTGCCTACCCCTATCGAACCAATTTCGGAAAGCCAGCCTGAAACTTTGCCAGAAACGCAACCGACTCAGCAACCAGAATCGACGATCTCCGTCAGCTTTGCTGCGCCGGAGGCGTTCTCTGCCCTGACTGAGCAAATTTCAACCCTAACTCAGGAAATGCAACGCCTTTGGAGCCACGTAGAGAAAATGAGTACACAGCAACCCCAAGCACCGACCGCAACAGACACAAGCTTTTTTACCCGCGAAATTGAAGACCTGCGATCCCAATTGACAGAACTGAAGCAGGAGCGTGACCAGGCGGCAGCGGCACTAGAACAGGTTAAAAACCAAAATGAATCATTGCAACAGCAGTTTGCTCAAGAGCGGCAAGCCTACCAACAACGAATCGAGGGGCTGACTGAACTGCTGAAACAAACTCCTCCTACCGCTCAAATCGCACCGCCACAACCTGTAGAAGTCTCGGTAGCGGCAACTGAAGTCCAGCCTGTAAGACCTGTTCAACCTACCCAGTCAAAGCCAAAGCGCGAACACATTACCAAAGCAGGGAGCGCCGATCAACGAGTAGAGACGGCAATGACGGCAATTATGGAATGGAACCGCCATCACGACTCAGACAGCGAAAAGTTTGCGATCACTCAATCCCTGTTACAGAAGTCAACTGGCTCAAATATGCCTGCGGTGAAGCGGGTGATGGAGGTCTTCAAAAACGACATTCACGAGCATAACTCTGAGTATGCGCTTGACCCCGATCGTCATAACTACGGTAGAGACTTTGGGGAAATTAAAGAGTGGGTCCAAAGCAGGCTTTAAATAGTAAACCCCTAATTACTGGCGTAATTAGGGGTTTTGAATACCAAACTCAATGGGATTACTGATACCAGATTGTGCATTTGTTTTGGTCTTCTCCAGAACGTTGATCCTGAGTCTTGTGGCACTGATAAAACCGCTGCTGGTTATCCTTTGTAAACCATAAGCTTGTGAACCAATCAAACTGGGCAGCGGAACCAAAACGCTGTTCCCAGTGCTTTTGATGCATCTGCCAGCCTACCCATCCTGATAAACCAGAACACAGTAGTATCGCCACAGTGCCAATACCCAGCGACTGAAAGAAACCCTGATGGCGGATATCCTTCAAATAAGAAGTGCGAGTGCGTTCTAACTCCTGCGCCCAATTTTGCAAGTGAGCTTCGGCATTCTTCCTCATTTCAGCCTGATGTGCTTCTGTGGAGGTTTTTCTAGCAGCATCAAAAGCGGTTGAAAGTTTTGGCAGAAGCGCATCAGCATCCTGATTCCAATGCTCACGGATGATGTCTACCCGATCAACTTGAGACTTGACCCGATCGACAGAATTATCGATTTTGGCTTGGATCGTGCCATAAGTCGTCAGGGCTTCTCTCATGGGGGTGCGACCTCTACCTGATACTAAAGTGACTCAAGCCTCCTGCTGATAAGGTTTTTGAACGATTTCACAGTA
>NZ_PVWG01000070.1:0-17233 GCF_003003695.1 Phormidesmis priestleyi ULC007 | reverse complement strand
GGTGATTGGACGGTTCATTAATCGCGTCATATTCGGATTCCCCATTTAGACACGAACAACACGTCTAGAACATTACCCACTTTCTCATTAGCAGCACTTAAGCCCACAACAGATGCTGGGAATGGATGCTCATCCTCTGCGGAAGCTGCCCACCGAGTTGCTGTACCCTGTGGATCGGCATCTACTACAAGCACTTTGTTTCCTCGTCGGGCGATCGCGCCAGCCAGTTGCATACTGACCGTAGTTTTTCCTGAACCGCCTTTCTGATTTGCTACAGCAATGATCTTGGCTGGCATGATATAAAACCTACAAACAATTTATACAGTTTTTACGGTTAAAAGCTTTTATACTATTTATTAACTCCTTACATTCTTGCATGACCGATGTCAGAAGCAAAACTGTAAAAATCGTATAAAATATTCATATTATTTTTACCATTTATACGGTTTATATTATATTGTCATTTGTCAGACACTAGCCGTGTTGCCAGAGGAAATCATTGTATGACTAGAAAGAGTATGAGATCAGCGCTTAACGCCTCTCTTGAAGCAGAAGATGAAGCGGTCAGAAATCGCTTCGAGAAAGCAGAAAGTTTACTGGGAGAGAAACCACCAGTTGGTGAACAACTCGTGGACACAGTTCCCGTAGTGAAAGAACAGTCTAAAAAGGAACGAGTAATCCGGGACAGCTTCACCTTGCCGTCCAGAGACTATGAGTTAATTACTGCTGTCCGGCAACGCTGCCTCAACTCAGCTGTCAACATAAATAAGAGCGAAGTCATCCGAGCTGGTCTTTATGCTCTTATGGAAATGTCAGAAGAAGATCTAATCGATCTAGGGAATAACCTGGAAAAAGTCAAAACAGGAAGACCAACTGAAAAACTATAAACAGTTTATATAGTTTTAACTATTGATATAGTTTTACTGATTTTACTATTTACTGAATTAGTCTCGCAGAAGTTTTGGAGTTGTCCTAATCGACTTTTACAGAACGATTGTGCCAGTTTCAACTGTAAAAGAAACGAACGTTTTCTTGCCGCTTCTGAAAACCTTTCTGGAAGACCAAAACTCCTCTGTTTTGGTGTCAAGAAAGTCGTCTATTTTTCAAAGTCAACAAACCCAGATGCGCTACGAGTTTCTTGACTCTTCCTGAACTGCTTTTCCTCTCCCTCCTATCCAGCAATGGATGCAGCCTCTTTGCAATTAATCCTGGCTGGCATGGATGATTGCAGGTTGGTTGCACCTTAATCTCGGCTCAGTTGCAACTAATGCTGGTTTGAGCGTTTTTTATAGTTGCAGCTAATCCTGGTTTGAAAAGGCGACGATTGCAGGTTTGAGCGATTAGTATTGCAGGTCGCTACAGCTACTTGCCCTTTGAAGGTGCCGGAGCCATTAGCCAATGGTTGCTGAAGCTTTTCAATGACAACAGTCCTGACTTCGGCAAATCCCTACGCCAGTTTGATTACAACACCATCACAGATGCCATTGTGCATGTTAAATACACAGCCAGAGAAGACGCAGGAGCGTTTAAGAACGGTGCAGTTGCCCATCTTCGAGACTATTTCAGTCAAGATGGAGCGACACCCTCGCTACGCATGTTCAACTTGCGACAGGAGTTTCCAACCCAATGGCAACGTTTCCTGAATCCAACCGACCCAGCAGACGGAAATGTCTTTGAGTTGGAGATGATACCAAACCTCTTTCCCGTCCGGGATGCGGAAAAGACCTTAAAGGTCAGTACAGTATGGCTACTAGCACGATGTACAGATGCAGGAGACTACAGTGTTGTTATGACCCCTCCATTGTTGGGTTCCTTGACGCAAAGGTACGTCAAGCGACATGGCCTAGGTCCGACATTCAGTCCTGATTTCGAAGTTCCCGGATACGATCCGGCGAGAAATAGCGATAGAAAGCTGTCCTCCCGACTCTGAGATGATCGATGACATCCCCAACAAACGGGTAGTTCACCGTGTCCTTGAGCCTTCTCCAATGAAAAGCTCCGGGATTCGGTCGGCATCCCACCCCAAAAAACATCCTGAAAGCGCAAGCTCAAAAAGGGGAAAGGAAACCCGTGTAAACGGCGGGTCTTAGCGCTTTTCCTGGCAGGGTCATGTCGCTTGACGTACCTTTGCGTCAAGGAACCCAACTACAGGCAGGCGTACAGTAAATGTGCTGCCCCTACCCAACTCACTCTCGACTTGAATGCTGCCAAGATGCGTTTCAGAAACCGCCCTCGCGATCGCCAGACCTAACCCAGCTCCTCCGGTTTGGCGAGAACGATCGCTACTCACCCGGTAGAAGCGATCGAAAATACGTGACTGATCGTTTAAAGCGATGCCAATGCCTGTGTCTTGAACATGAATTATTGCCTGAGATTCATCTCGCTCTAGAATCACCGTTATATCTCCACCAGGGAGAGTGTATTGCAGGGCATTGACGATCAGGTTAGAGAATAATCGGCTGAGTTGATCTTCATTCCCCATAACCCACAATGGCTCCCTGACGCGAAACTGGGTCGATAGCTGGATGGGAGCGGCAATTTCTAATACCAACAGGCTTTCCACTAAATCGTGAATGATGTCGTTGAGGCAGCAGACCTGACGGTTTTCTGCCAAAACCTTTTGATTCATTCGAGAGAGCAACAGAAGATCCTGTACCAGATGTGCCAGTCGATTGTTTTGGCGATTGACCACCCCTAATGTTTCCTGCATCTCCTCGTTTGAGAGATCATCTACATCCTGGACAGATTCGACGGTAGCGCGAATGGTAGCAATGGGAGTGCGGAGTTCGTGAGCAGCATCAGCGGTGAACTGTTGCATCTGTTGATAGGACTGATAAACGGGTCGGATTGCCAGTCCAGCCAACCACCACCCTGCACTCGCGACTAACAGCATGGAAAGGGGTAGCCCAACGGCAAGCAATAGCCGCAGTGTGGTGAGATGGTCGTCATATTCTTTCAGCGATCGCCCAATCTGCATATAGCCCCAAGCAGAGCCAGTAGCGGTCTTCAGCAATAGAGTGGTTTGGTGATAGCGCGTACCATTCCGGTGTTGCAGCGTACTCCAACCCTCTTGAGTCTCTGGAGGTGGTAACCCGTCTAGCTGACTTCCCAAACTCGCCAGCAGTTGCCCAGATTGGGTGAAGAAGCGCACGTAATAGTTGCCTTCTTGAACAATGCCGAGAGTATGTCGATGTTGAGCGTCATTTGAGCAATCAGTTCTCGCAAGACATAATCCTGGCAGGGCTTGCTTGATCGCAGGCTCAACCTGGTCAGGTTGCTTAAGTTTCGGTTCTAAGGTGTCATGCAGTGTTCCTGAAATAGATTCTAGCTCCTGCTCAACGGCGCGCCAATGAGCAACTGCTAACATCTGATGCGTGGTCAGTCCGCTCAGACTTAAGATCAGCCCCATCACCCCGGCATAACAGCCTGCAAGTTGGAGGCGGGTGCGATTGAACAGCTTATTTTGATGCATGAGGAACGTTGAATCGGTAGCCGATTCCATGAATCGTTTCAATCGGCCCGTCACACCCAGCTTCTGAAAGCTTACGGCGTAGCAGTCGAATTTGGGCGGCTACAGCGTTGCTGGTTGGTTCTGCGCCGACTTCCCAAAGCTGGTTCATGATTTGCTGACTCGTCACCACTTGGCTGGGATGCTTCATGAAATATTCCAGCGTCTGAAATTCTTTTGCGGTCAGAGGAATAGATGATCGCCGACCATTGGAGTCTTGCAGGCAAACCGCATACATACTGTAGTCAAGAGTTAGATTGCCGACTTGAAGCTGTTGGGGATGGAGTTCGGGCGATCGCCGTTGCAGCGCTCGCATTCTTGCCAAAAGTTCTGCCATGCCAAAGGGCTTGACTAAATAATCATCGGCTCCGGCATCCAGTCCGGCTACTTTATCTTCCATGCGATCTCTCGCAGTCAGCAGCAAAATAGGAAGTGGATTGTTTTGGGTGCGGATCTGTCTGCACAACTCTACGCCAGACACGCCGGGCAGCATCCAGTCCAGGATGGCTAAGGTGTAATGAACATTAGGGTTTTCGAGGTATGCCCAAGCTTCGCTGCCATCTTGCACCCAGTCCACCACATACTTTTCCCGACTTAGAACCCGATGAATCGCGGCTCCTAAATCGGGTTCATCTTCTACCAGTAACACTCGCATACGATCGCTGACCTTAACAGCTTGTTATAGATAACCCAGCCCTAGAAAAGCTTCTCCTTGGGGTTCCACACATCAATGAGATCAAGATGAAACTTTCAGCAAGTCAGTGTGGAGTAGGCGGCGCAAAGCGGTATAGGTAAGCGATGTCACCTACTGCGATTTCTGGGGTGTCTCTTGAGATTGAGAGTTATTGGGAGTTGCTGACGGCTTGCTCTGTTTAGGTTGCTGCTGGCACACCGCCCGCATATTTCGCCAAACGACATTCCGAATGTGCGTGGGATAGTTAACAACTGGCGGCGTTGAACGAGCTGCATCTCCAGTGCATCTGAATCGAGTCGCCGCAGTAGCCGGAATAGATGCTAGCAATAGCAGAGACACCGTTGTGCAAACGAGTGTTTTCATGTTTTGAAGTGACAAGCGAAAATAAAAACAGGATGAAACTTTAATAGGTTTTGAAGAGAGTTACGCAAAAACCTTGAGCCTTTATTTCTGAATGAAGAACTGCTATGGAGGTACTCATACAAAAACCTCCATAGCTCAAGAAATAGTTTCAGTTAGTTGAAAACACTGATTGAAACTATTTACCTGATGGCGCTGAATGGTTCATTCCGGGCATTTTGTTCTGGCTGTCGTTCGTCTTTTTCTCCATCATTTTTTTGCAGCACTCACAGCCGCTCATTTGCTCGGTTTGAGCAGCAGGCTTTTGATTGTCTTGAGCAAAAGCATTGCCTGCGGCGATCGCTGAAATAAAGAGCAGGGCGATCGCGCCAGCCGCCGCAACCTTAATTCCGTATAATTTGTTCATGTTTACTCCTAAGGGAATCGTTAAACAGACCGTCAAATGCTCTTTCAGAGCGGCCCTATCTCTAGCCTAAAGCTGAGGAATGAAATCAGAATGAAATGAAACTCAGTATTATTGCTTAAAGCTGAATCGCCCATTCACTTTCTCTCCATTGATGTCTGACAGAACGGCAACTTTGTAATCTCCTGCTGCGGCACCGGGGAGCATTGCCGTGTAGTGTTTTTCGCCAGCGTCGTATTTCATGTCCAGCGATTTCTGGCTGCCATCGGGTAGCTGAACTTGAGCCGTTACCTTTGCATTGGGAATGGCTTCATGGTTATCCCCTTTCTGCAAGAACAAATCTAGATGAGTTCCACTGGTCTCCTTTCCGGTCACTAGCTCTAGATGATAGGCACCAGACTCAACTACTTGTCCGCCCTGCCCGCCGTGATTTTTACCAGATGCAGATTTAGCGGCACTGACGGCAGGAGAACCACTGGTAGAAGGTTGAGTTTCCGCAGGAGCAGAAGCAGCAGGGCTACTGGCTGGGTTGGTTGCTTGATTGCCACTGCAAGCACTCAAGAATAATAGTCCGATCGTCGAAATGGTCATTACACTCAGTTTCAATTGCATAATTCTTCTCCTAGTTAATAAACAAAACTGTTGACTCAAACCGTTATGCTTTTCCTTCAATTCGCTCCATCTCTAGCTGAGAAACTTTACCGTTCTCCACAGTTGAACGTTTGGGAAATAGGTATTTGCCGAACTTGGCGTAGAGCGCAGGTAAGATCAGCAGCGTCAGGGCAGTGGAGGTGAAAAGCCCACCCAGCACAACGATCGATAAAGGTTGCAGCAACTCTTTTCCAGGACCGCCTGCAATGACCAAGGGTGCTAATCCTAACGCTGATGTAAAGGCAGTCATCAGGATCGCGTTGAGCCGTTCCATCGACCCCTGAATTAGAAGATCTTTCAACGGCATTCCAGCAGCAAACTTGGTGTTGTAGTTGTCTACCAGCAGCAAACCATTCCGAGTGGCGACCCCAAACAGCGTGACAAATCCGACGAGTGAGGCGATCGACAAGATACCTCCTGTCAGTGCTACCGCAATCACGCCACCAACCAACGCTAGCGGCAGGTTGATCATAATCATAGCGGTGGAAGCAACTGATTTAACCGAGAGATACATGATGATGGTGATGACGACGAAGGCGATCGCGCTGAACAGCAAAATGTTTTGGGATGCTCGTTCTTCGGCTTCAAATTGTCCCGCGTATTGGATATAGTAACCAGCGGGAATCCGCACCTGTTGTTTCACCTTGGTCTGAATGTCGTTCACGACCGAGCGCAAATCTCTCCCCTGGGCGTTGGCAGCCACCACAATCAAGCGAGAGACATTTTCACGATTGATCGTGTTTGGACCCGTGCCGTCCTGAACTTTTGCTACCTGCGCCAGCGGAATTTTATTGCCACTGGGCGTATCTACCATTAAGTTGCCAATGGTGGATACGCTTTGGCGGGCTTCTGGTTTTAACCACACCATCAGATCGAAGGTTTGCTGTTGCTCCAATACTTGCGACACCACTCGTCCATTTAATGCCGTCTCGATCGTTTCTGAAAGTTGCCCAATCGTTAAACCGTACCGGGCAGCGGCAACGCGATCAAACTGAATCTGAATTTGCTCGACCGGAATTTGCGGTTCAAGCTGGAGATCAACAACGCCTTCAACTGACTGCATGACATCATTCACTTGCTGTCCCAGGGTGCGGAGTTGCTCCAATTCAGTACCGAAGATTTTAACGGCGATCGCGCTTCTGACACCTGACAGCACTTCATCCATCCGGTGGGAAATAAAGCCGCCCACGTTGGGTGCTGCCCCCGGCACTTTGGCAAATTCTTGCCGCAACAGCTCCACACTAGCTTTACGGTCTTTCATGCCCATCTCGCTCAACTCCACGTCTAGGTGAGCCAGATTCACGCCTGCGGCATCAGCATCGCCCGCTGCCCGCCCAGAACGCACTTGAATGCTCTGAAAGTTGGGATTATCTTTCAGCTTATGTTCCAGCACAGAGGCAGCGCTGTTCGTCGCCTCTAACGATGAGCCAGGATAAAGCAGTAACGTATTGACCAGCGATTGTTCCTGAAATTCTGGTAGAAAGATGCGTCCGAACGACGGCACTACGATCGCCGCCGCCACTAAACTTGCCCCTGCGATGCCGAAGATAACGGTCGATCGCCGCATCGAAAACGTGAGTAACACCAGGTAAATTCTTTTGAGAAATTGAGCAACCCAGGGTTCGCGTTCAGGCAAGCGACCATAGGGCAACAAAATCGCGCACAGGGCAGGCGTGACGGTCAGAGCGACGACGCTAGAAGCCAATACTGCTGCCAAGTAGCCCACCCCCATTGGGATAAAAATGCTGCCTTCTACCCCCGTGAGTGCAAAGATGGGCGAGAAGACGACAACTGTAATAATGGTGGCTCCAAACACGGAATCTCGAACTTCCTGACAGCCCTCAAACACCACCTCCAAAACAGGGCGGGGATTGGGAGAGTATTTGTTTTCTCGTAGACAACGGTAGACGTTTTCGGCATCGACGATCGCATCATCGACCGCAGATCCGATCGCCACTGCCAAACCGCCCAGGGTCATCGTGTTCAACCCTTGTCCGAGCCAGTTGAGCGCCAGCACCCCGATCAATAAGGACAAAGGCAAAGCCGCCAAACACACCGCTAAGTTGCGCCAGTTCATCAAGAACGGAATCAGGATTAGGGCAACGATAATGCTGCCTTCGATTAATGCCTCTCGCACATTGTCGATCGACGCATCAATGTAAGTTTCTTGTCGAAACGTCGTGGTAACCTGGATGCCTTCTGGTAATCCTGCTTTCACCTCGGTCATCGCGGTTTCAACAGCGCGGGTAACGGTGGATGTATCGGCTTGCGGCTGTTTGTTGACGATCGCGACGACTGCTTTCTGAGTATTGACGCTGGCATCCCCACGCTTCACGGCTGCCCCGATTTTCACATCGGCTACATCTGTAATTCTGACAGGCGTGCCATTGTGGGCAATAATCACAGATTGCTTTAAAGCTTCAATGTCTTCGATTCGCCCGATGCCTCGAATCAATTTTTCGCGATCGGGCGTAATCAAATAACCACCTGGTGCATTCACGTTTGCCGCTGCCACTGCGTCTGATACATTTTGGAGAGATACGTTGAACGCTTGTAGTTTTTCTGGAGCCACCAGAACTTGATACTGTCGCACATCGCCACCAAATACAATGACTTGCGTGACTCCTGGCACTGCCAGCAGGCGATTTGTGACTTGCCAATCGACAGTGCGCCGCACCTCCATTAAGTCACTTGTTTTGGATGTAAAGGCGTAAGTGATGATCGTGCCAATGGGTGAACTGATGGGAGCTATCTGCGGAGTCTCAATCCCTTCTGGCAGTTTACTTTGAGCGGACTGCAACCGCTCTGTCACAAGCTGTCTGGCTTGATAAATATCGGTGCCCCAAATGAAAACGACTCGCACAACCGAAATACTGGCTGCACTAGAAGAGCGAACTGCCGAAACTCCTGGCGTGCCGTTGATCGCGCTTTCGATCGGCAACGTCACTAGCGATTCCACTTCTTCGGGCGCTAATCCCGGCGCTTCGGTTTGAATTTCAACCTGTGGGGGTGCAAAGGTAGGAAATACATCCAGAGGCATTTGAATGATGGTGCGAAAAATCCAGATGGTGATGACGATCGCGCCCAAAATTACTAACCAGCGGCGAGCGATCGCCCACTGAATGATGGAACTCAGCATGACGATTTACCTAGCGCGGTTGATGAGGATGATCTGGTGCTGCCTTTGGTGAAGGCGGCGTTGGCAGGATGCGAGCATCGTAGTCAGTTAAGCTTAGGTCATTGAGGGATTCATGACTCGTATGACCATTGGACAATGGAACGAACGCCTTGCGGTTGCGACGATTTGCCCACACCATTCCAGCCCCAAATGCACCTGCCATAATCGCTCCTCCCACAGGAATCCCAACCCACCAAGGAATTGCAGGCTGTGAGTTAGCGACTGGTGCAGAGTTCGTTTCTCCGTGATCAACAGTTGGTTTACTACCGCCGCGCAGCGATTGAGCATATAACTGGTTAGCGCGTTGAGTCACAATCCGATCGCCATCAAACAACCCGTTTTTGACCTCGATAAACTCGCCTGATTCTCTGCCTAACGTGACTTCTGTAGGTTGAAATGCAGTGCCATTTTGGACAAAGACGATCGTCTTCTTATCATTTGTTGTTACCAGTGCAGACTTAGAAATTGCTAACAATGCGGCAGGAGTACGATCGGTCAGCACCTCCAACTCCGCAAACATCCCTGGTTTCAGAACCCCATTTGGATTATCGAGCTGCGCTTTCACAGAGACTGTGCGGGTTTCGCCTTGGACGACAGAACCAACGACGCTAATTTTTCCTGTAAAAGTCCGATCAGGCAAGCTAGCAACTTTCATCTGGACTCGTTGCCCGATCTGAATACGATCGAGGTCTTTCTCATAAATGTTGGCACTTACTTGAACACTGCTGCCGTTGATGATTGTCATCACCTTTTTTCCTGCATCCTCGCCCGATTCGCCCGTGGTGGTTTCGAGATCGGCAACGGTGCCTGAAATCGGAGCCGCGATCGTGATCGTGCCATCCTGATTTGCACTTGCGCCGAGTTGTCGCAGGCGAGTTTGATAGGTTTCCCCACTTAGCTGCACTCGCGATTGAGACACTTGCACAGCAGATTCAGCCCGTTGCAGTTGTGCCGTCGCTTCCGAAACCTCTAACCGACTTGCGGCTTTGGTGAGAGCCGCTTTTGCTTCCGCCAGTTTAGTTTCTGACTCCAAGAATGTCCGGCGAGGAAGTGCGCCACTAGCAGCCAGTTCCCGGTCTTTGTCGAATCGCTCTTGAGCAAAGCTGAGTTGCGTCCGAGCTTGAGCCACGTCTGTCGCAGCAATTTTCTGTTGTTGAGCAAAGTTTTGCTGTGCCAGTCGCAAGTCTGCCTGTGCTTGTTGAGTAGAACCGATCGCTTCCGATCGACGGTCTAACGCAGTAGTTCGCAGTTCTGCCAATTCTGGGCTAGTCATGATAGCAACTGCCTGACCTTCGCTCACCTGATCTCCTGGTTGCACAAGTAGCCGCGTTACCGTTCCTCTGACTGGAGTCGTCACTTCCACCTGTTGGTTGGGCAGTGATTCAATTTGTCCAGTAGTTTTAATACCAAAGGCTAATGGTTGCCGCGCTACGGGTTCGATCTTCAAACCCAGTCGCTTTGTCGTTTCTGCATCAACCTGAATCGCATCCGCCGATTGAGCCGATTGACTTCCGCCTTTGAACTCGTCGCCGTGCCCGGCATGAGCTAGCACTTCAACTGGAGTCATTAGAACAAACAGACTGAGAAGAGTTCCAGAAAAACGACGGGCTGTTCCTGATCTGTGAGAGCAATGATGAGTCATTGAAGGTTTATTCGTTGCGAGGGGTGGGTATTAGGAGAAGGTTGGATATTTAAAGGTGGTTTCAGATTCAGTGATGGTTAGAAAACAGACCACGGATTAGAACAGGCATAATTAATGAGTATTCGCTCTAAAAGTGAAATCAGTATAAAATCTATGCCAGATTAGTTCAATAATGAGAGTTGATTTTTCCGTTTACCTTGACTGACCGAAGAACGTTGATTGTCTGGAGACGCGATGAATCCAAACATAGTCTTCTCCCTCTGGCGAACACTTACTCTGAATTAATCCATTCGAGTAGTATAAATTTTCACCAGAGGCATCCTTGTCATACCCACTAGACGACCATTCCCCATAGAGATCGTTGACGAAAAAGCCATTTGGGTCGTAGCCACGCACGACTAGAATATGACCAAAGCTAGTAAAATATCCATGAATAATGCAGGGATAACCTGACGCGATCGCCCGCCGTAAATCAGATAATTTACCCCGCATCGTAAATTCATCACGGATGCCATAAGCGGTCGCCGCCCTAGCCAAATCATCCGGCTCCCATCGGCTGAGTCCACTATTTTCCATGTAGCGGTACAGTTCATCTTCAAGTTGTCCAACGCCTGTTCTCCCCTTGATCTGGAAATACGCCATTACCATTGCAAAAGAAGTCACATTACAAGCACCCGTAGGATTTAGAGCGTTATCGAGCTGGCTCTTATGGGGAATATTCAGTACCTTTGACAAGGGCAGCCCATTGGTAATCGGGGTTGGAGTCAGTGCCACCACGTTGTTCTTGTCATTGATTACCTTAATGTGAGAACTGTAGACGTACCAGGTATTACGTTCAGGATTCCCTAACGTTGCACCCAGTAATGCCACCTTCAAATGGCTACGCTCTAATAGCTTCCAGGAGTGAATCTTAAATTCTGTCCCAGCTGAAACAGAAACTTTATCCTGTTCTCGCAACTTGGAAGAATCTTCAGTGGACTGCTTAAACGTGGTATTTTGAACAACTTTGAGTTTCATAGACCGCACATTGATTTTCTAGAAACTGAATTTTGTGGGTAGGGCTGCGATCGCCGCTTTTTAAACAAATCGCAGTCCCATCCATCCAAGACTCAACTTATTTTCCATACCAAGCTTGTTTCCACTGCTGCATCTGCTTGATTTCAGTTTTCTGAGAGGCAATAATTTCTTGAGCCAGCTTCTTGATCTCAGGACGCTTTGATTTGCTTGAAGCATCCTGCGCCATCACCACTGCGCCTTCATGATGTGGAATCATGGCGTTGAGGAACCGCAGATCAAACTGAGCATCTGCCGCACCCAAATCCATGTTCATCATCATGCCTTTCATTTGGTCTTGAGACATCGGCATGGAATGACCCATTTTTGAGTTGTAAGCGACTGGCTCTGCACTAGCTTTGGGATACCAAGCTTGCCGCCATTGCTTCATCTGGTTGATTTCTTTGTCTTGTGCTTTGAGGATACCAGCCGCCAGCTTTTGGATTTCAGGACGCTTGGACTTCTGCTGCGCTTCTTTCGCCATTTCGACGGCTCCCTGATGGTGAGGAGTCATCGCATCGACAAATCGCAGGTCAATTTCGGCATCGGCTGGGCCGAGATCCATCGACATGCTGCCGTGGTTCATGCCGTTCATATTACTGTGATCCATGCTTTGCATAGAGCCAGCATCAGTCGCAGCAGGACTAGGGGCTTGTGCTTGGTTTTGAACGGAGGTGGAGCAGGCATTCAAGAAGCTGCTGGTGGCGATCGCTCCTAGCGTCAGAGCTAGAAAACCTGTTCTTGCGAAGAAATTGTGTGACATACGTTCGTTGTGACTTAGATAAAGGGTTAAAAGAGTGATGTTGTTATTCTGAATACTCCAGTTGGCTGGAGAGTCAACTAGTCAAACTTTCTAATTCTAGAAACCATCTGAAGGCATGAGTCAACATCAAATTGGCACCTTCCCCAAGGTTGCACGTAGTTATGAAATTAGGATGAAATGGCTGTCGCTCAAAGGTGTGAATCTATCTCCCTTTCGGAGGAGAGACGTAATTACTTCAGTGCCTCCTTAGTGTGAAGCGTGGGAGCCAATCAGCTCTCACGTGTTGTTAATTCATCAGGAGGCAAATTATGGCTGCAACTCAATCTCACCAATCCCCACTTGAAACTTGCATTGAGGGTTGTTTTGACTGTCTACGAGACTGCGAGAACTGTGCGACAGCTTGTCTAGACAGTGACATGGTGCAAATGATGGCTCAGTGCATTAAGCTGTGCCGCGATTGTGCGGATACGTGCAACATCTGCGCCCGGTTCATGGCTCGCAATTCTGACCTTCACGCTCAACTGTGCGGTGTGTGTGCCGAAGCCTGCGATCGTTGTGCCGCTGAGTGCGAGAAGCATGACCATGACCACTGTAAGCGATGCGCCGAGTCTTGCCGTCGCTGTGCTGAATCCTGCCGCCAGATGGCAGCAGCAATGGCGTAAGGACTCATTCACTGACGGTGGCAAAATTCTGCAACCATTCTGCTTGTAGACAGCGGTTGCAGAATTTTACGTGATGCAGTCCTGCAAGCGCTCGTAAAACTTTTGTCGTTACCCCTTGACTCTCCAGCGTGCTAGACACTTCAAGATGGGATCAGTTGAAAATTAAGAGGGTTTGAATCATGACACTTGAATTAACCGTTCCCAACATGGCTTGTTCTGCCTGTAGCGAAACCATTACTCAAGCAGTAAAGGCGATCGATGCTACTGCTACGGTTCACGCTGATCCCAAAACCAAGCTTGTCAATGTTGAAACACAAGCCTCCGAATCTGTCATTAGGCAGGCGATCACCGATGCGGGTTATACAGTTGCATAGGAGTAGATCAATGGAAAATACGACACTCAAATTGCGAGGCATGAGTTGTGCCTCCTGCGCCAACAACATTGAAAATGCGATTCTCTCTGTGCCTGGAGTGCAAGCGTGTAGCGTCAACTTTGGGGCTGAACAAGCTGCTGTCACCTATGATTCTGGCAAAACTGATGTAGCTGAAATGCAGGAAGCGGTGGATGCTGCTGGATACTCAGCTCTACCGATGCAAGACAATGTACTGGCTCCCGAAGACGATGCAGAGCGACAAGAACGACAAGTGGAACGTCGTGAGTTGACTCGTAGAGTTTGGGTCAGCGGTACTATCAGTGCAATTTTGGTACTTGGGTCGCTACCTGCGATGACAGGCTTACCGATTCCCTTCTTTCCCATGTGGCTGCACCATCCCTGGCTTCAGCTTGTGCTGACGGCTCCAGTGCTGTTTTGGGCGGGTAGATCTTTCTTCGTGAATGCCTGGAAAGCCTTAAAGCGTCACACGGCGACGATGGATACATTGGTAGCAGTTGGAACCGGGACAGCCTATCTCTACTCCCTATTTCCTACTTTCCTTCCACAATGGTTCATCGCTCAAGGGCTGAACCCAGACGTGTACTTTGAAGCTGCTTCAGTCATCATTGCCTTGCTCTTGTTAGGAAGACTGCTGGAGAACCGGGCAAAGGGACAAACTTCGGAAGCAATCCGCAAGCTGATGGGGTTGCAGGCAAAGACAGCGCGAGTGATCCGCAAGGGTCGAGAGGTTGATGTTCCGATTGCTGAGGTAGTTTTGGGAGACGTGATTCTGGTGCGTCCGGGCGAAAAAATTCCGGTAGACGGCGAGATTGTTGAGGGTTCTTCCACGATCGATGAGGCGATGGTAACGGGCGAAAGTGTACCTACGAAAAAGCAGCCGGGTGATGAAGTGATCGGAGCCACGATTAACAAAACGGGTAGCTTTAAGTTTCGGGCAACGCGAGTCGGAAAGGATACCTTCTTAGCTCAAATTGTGAAGCTGGTGCAGCAAGCACAGGGGTCGAAAGCACCGATCCAGCGATTAGCAGATCAGGTGACCGGATGGTTTGTGCCTGCGGTGATTGCGATCGCCCTTCTCACCTTTATTATCTGGTTCAACGTCATGGGCAACGTGACGATGGCGTTGATTACCACCGTTGGGGTGCTGATTATTGCTTGCCCGTGTGCGCTGGGTCTAGCTACCCCGACTTCGATCATGGTGGGAACGGGTAAAGGTGCAGAGAACGGCATTCTGATTAAAGGGGCTGACAGTTTGGAACTGGCGCACAAACTGCAAACGATCGTCCTCGACAAAACAGGCACGATTACGCAAGGCAAACCGACCGTCACTGAATACGTCACGGTTAACGGGACAGCCCACGGTAATGAACTTAGACTGCTGCATCTAGCTGCATCGGTTGAACGCAATTCTGAGCATCCTTTAGCTGAAGCTGTCGTGCAGTACGCTCAGTCTCAGGGTGTGGAGTTGATAGACGCACGAGAGTTTGAGGCGATCGCTGGGAGTGGTGTGCAGGGCTATGTATCCGATCGATGGGTGCAGATTGGGACGCACCGTTGGATGAACGAATTGGGCATTGATACCAACGCCTTACAGCAGCAGTGGGACAAACTGGAATCCTTGGGCAAGACGGTGATCTGGCTTGCTGTGGATAACAAAGCGGAAGCAATCATGGGCATTGCCGATGCCGTAAAACCCTCTTCCGTCAATGCGATTCGTGCCTTGCAAAAGATGGGACTAGAAGTGGTGATGCTCACTGGCGACAATCAACGTACCGCTAACGTGATTGCCCGTGAGGTTGGAATTCAGCGAATCTTTGCTGAAGTTCGCCCTGACCAGAAAGTGGCAACGATTGAAACCCTTCAGTCAGAAGGCAAAGTGGTGGCAATGGTAGGTGACGGCATTAATGATGCGCCCGCTTTAGCTCAAGCTGATGTGGGAATTGCAATCGGAACGGGAACCGATGTCGCGATCGCCGCGAGTGATATCACGCTGATCTCCGGTGACTTGCAGGGCATCGTGACTGCAATCCAATTGAGCCGTTCTACTATTCGCAACATCCAGCAAAACTTGTTCTTTGCTTTCATTTATAACGTGGCAGGCATTCCAATTGCCGCAGGTGTTCTCTACCCTATCTTCGGCTGGTTGCTCAGCCCTATCGTTGCGGGTGCAGCAATGGCGTTTAGTTCTGTTTCAGTAGTGACGAACGCACTGCGCCTGCGTAACTTCCAACCTAAAACATTCAGCTAGTAGCCCAAGTGAGAGGCATCACAATGCTCAAGCAAGTGACATTTTTTGGAACGTTAGCAGGATTTGGATTTCTATTAGGTGCAATTTCAGGAACGTTGGTGTAGCTTGCGACTAAGTTGCATTCGCAGAGCCATTAATATAGGAGGAATTCAAATGGTAAACAAGACAGTAATCATTAGCAGCATCGTAACGCTAGGAGTTTTGCTAAGAGTGCCTTCTGGTAAAGCCGTTGCTCAGATGACTCATGAGAATATGCAGCCTTCTACAGAGGAGCAAACAGGGCAGTTTCGTCGAATTGATCAACCCTTATGGGTAAAAGGGGCAGTGACCGCAGGAGGCTTGGGATTAATTGGACTGGAGCTATGGTGGTTTTTGCTCAGTAAGCCGAAGTCACGCAAAGCAGCAACGCAAGGAGGTATTCAAGAAATTACAGTTACCGTCGATGGTGGCTATGAACCCAGCCAAATCGTGGTGCAAGCGGGGCAACCTGTACGGCTCAACTTCGATCGCCAAGACCCCAGCAGTTGCCTTGAAGAAGTACGGTTCCCCGACTTTCGTATCGCTCAAGCACTACCACTCAATCAAATAACCGCGATCGAGTTCACGCCTGAGAAACCTGGTCGGTATGAGTTCGCCTGCGGCATGAATATGTTCCGGGGTGTGGTGGAAGTGCAAGCGGCGACCGCGATCTCATCAGCTTCTCAACTAGCCCATCCTACTAATCACGCCGATTATTGGGTGGCTCCAGCTTCTGGCGTTGAAGCAGTGACGACACCAGCAAGAATCCAGGAGGCAACAGTTACCATCGCTAAGGGCTATCAACCTAAACGGGTCATTGTCGAGGCAGGATACCCCGTTCGCTTGCATTTCGATCGCCAGAACCCTAGCAGCTGCTACGACCAATTACTGATTCCAGAGTTTTCGATCGCTGTTGACCTCACGCCTGACAAAACGACAACTGTTGAATTCACTCCTGAGCAGCCAGGTGAGTATGAGTTTACGTGCGGTATGAAGATGAATCATGGTGTGATTGAAGTGCGAGCTTCTAACGGTTCCAACAACGGAAAGATTGCTGCTCAAGCTGCAATATGAGTCAACCAGACAATACGGTTGAGTCTTCTAAAGGGGCAGTCTCCACCCCTTTATTAACCTCTTGACTCTCCAGCCAGCTAGACACTTTACAATGGAAACATCGCATTGGTGAGGTGGTTATGCTAGTCCAAGAAGAGTTAAAACGAATTGGTTCAGTCGCGAAAAACAGTGGACTGCCGATCAAAACGATTCGCTATTATGACGAATTGGGGCTGCTCAAGACATTTGGCAGAACCGAGGGCAACTATCGGCAATTCAACTCGGATGTGTTTGGTCGCCTGCGTTTCATCAAACGCGCTCAAGGATTGGGACTGAGCTTGCTCGAAATTAAAGAGTTTCTGGAAGTGCATGATCAAGGTGACCTGCCCTGTGACCACATCAAAGTGAAACTAGGAGAAAAGCTTTCACAAATTGAGCAGCAAATTCAACAACTTCAAATTCTTAAACAAGAGTTGAGTGGACTTTTATCAGGCTGGAAGACCGTCCCTGAACATTCGGAAGACACCATATAGCAGTCCTATTTGAGTTGTAAGATCAGCCATAGCGCCGCAACTTGGGAAAATCAAACGTGTAAGACTGCAAGA